>NZ_WHJI01000119.1:0-1657 GCF_011682155.1 Massilia sp. CCM 8734 | reverse complement strand
CACCTCGCCATGTCGCGGGAACAGCACGCGCAGTCAACGCCGCTCGGTCAGATCCAGGCCAAAGAAAAGGCGTTGGGCCGCACGCTGTCGCCGGTCGAGCGCGCCGCCATGCTGGGGGTGGACACGATGAACCCCGCCACCCGTGCCCAGCTGGGGAGTTTGTTGAAAGAGCAAGACCAGATCTCGGCCGCCATGACCAAGGCGCAGGCGGAGGGCACCTGGGCGCCCGAGTCCGCTGGCGCAAAAAGCCTTCACACGCGCTCGGCCATGCTCAACCAGCAGGTTTCCGACTTGCTCGGCGGCCCGCGTAGCGCGGCCGATCCCCTCAACCTGAACGGGCCAGCCAAGGGCGCGGCGCCAGTCACCGCCCCTGCAGCGACCCAAAGCACGACACCGTCCGCTCTCAAGACGCCGGCAGGGGTGCGAGCGCCGGCAGCGCCGAAGCAAAGTCCACTTCTGGAGCTGATTGGGATGTCCTCCGGCAACTCGGCGTGGAATCAGGTAGCGGTCGAGAAGGCGGCCACGCTGGAGGCGGCGGCAGCCGAGTATCAGAAAGCGAAATTCATCCTCAATGCAACCATTCCCTCCGGCGACGTCGCCGCCACCGATGCCGCGCTCAAACGCGTGAATGCCGCGCGCGCCGTTGTGGAAGACAACATCGGCCCCGCCCTCAACAAGACTGCCATGCTCGAAGCGCTCGGCATGTAATGACAATAAATTCAAGGATCGCAATGACTGGTTTGACCGACGCACGCAAGAAACTTCCTTCCCTTAGCTCCCTGGACGACGCGGCGTTCGTTGATGCTGTTCACACGATGTACTACCCGGAGATGGACAAGGCGGAATTGTCCACCAAGCTGGGCTATCAGCCGGCGGCCGCGCCGGCGCAATCGGCCGGACTAGTGCGCAGCGCCGGCGACATGGGGATCAAACTGGGACAGGGCGTGGTCGACTTGGGCTCGGCGGTTGTCGGGCTCGGCAGCTTAACAACTGGCGGCATGGTGGGCAAGAGCATGCGTGCGGTCGGCTACGATCCGAAACGGACCAATGAATTCCTCGGCGAGTTCCTGAGCGACAGTCAAAAAGCATCCGACGAAAAGGTTGCCCAAGCCGACGGCTTTGTCGGCACCATCGCCGAGTCGGTCAAGAACCCGCGCGCAATTATTGGCTCGATCGCCCAATCCGCACCTGGCATGTTGGGCGGTATGGGCGTCACCGGCGCGCTGGCGCGCAAGGTGGCGGTGCGCGCGGCGCTGGCAACGGGTGAGGGCGCGGCCGCAAGCGCCGCCAGCCTGGCCGCTGGCAGGACGGCGGCGGAAGCGACGGCGGCCGCCATGGCAAGCAGCGCCGGCAGGAAGGCGGCCGCCGAAGCGGTCAACGCCGCCGGGACCAGGCTGATCGGCGCCGGCGCCCTCACGGAAGGCGCGCAGACCGCCGGCAACATCGCCGACCGGGCGCAGGCCGAGGGACGAGAATATCGCGACTACGCTTTGCCGGCAGTGGGCGCCGGTCTTGGTACCGCGCTGATCGGGCTCGGCGCGGGCAAGCTGATGGGCGACGCGGCCACGCAGATTGCGACCGGATCGGCCGGCGCCCAGGTGCGCGGCTCCCTCGCCGGCCGGGTCGGGAAAGGCATGCTGAGCGAGGGCGTGCTGGA
>NZ_WHJI01000118.1:0-1670 GCF_011682155.1 Massilia sp. CCM 8734 | reverse complement strand
CCTGAATTTTGCACAAAAAAGGGCAAGAATGCCGTAAGTGATTGATAGAATGGGAGTTATCTAGAAACCTACCCTATCAGCACGAACACACCTTGCCCGACATGAATTCTACCCCAGAGCAGCTCCGTTTTGCATCCATTCCCGCTCATAGCGTTCGCGCCGATTTCGCCGGCGGCGGCTTGTCGTCCGACCTCGGTCCGGTTTTGCTGCGTGGTGTCGACCTCCAGATTGGATTGACCAAGCGCCTCGCCGCAGCCTTGCCTGACCGCCGTCATCAGAGCTATGTCGACCATTCTTATCACGATATTTTGACGCAACGTATCTACCAAATCGGCTGCGGCTACGAGGACGGGAACGACTCGAACAGCCTGCGCCACGATCCGATGTTCAAGCTTGGCGCCGCGCGCTTGCCGTTCGACGATGATGGCGCACTGGCGTCCGGCGCGACCATCTCGCGCTTCGAACATGCGGCCAGCCGCCAGGACATCTACCGCGTCAGTGAGGCCCTCGTTGAACAGTTCATTGCCGGCTTCGCCAGCCCGCCAAAGAGCCTGATTCTCGACCTCGATCACTCGGAAGATGCGTGCTACGGGCAGCAGCCGCTGGCGTTCTACAACCATCACTACCGTTCGACCTGCTACCTGCCGTTGATGATCTTCGACGGCGCGTCGGGCGGCTTGATCGCTGCCGTTCTGCGGCCCGGCAAGCGTCCGTTTGGTGACGAGAACGCGATGATTATGCGCCGCGTTCTGAAGCTGATTCGCCTCCATTTCCCCGATACCCACATCCTCGTCCGGGGCGACGGCCACTTTAGCGGACCCGAATTGATGGGCATGATCGACAGCATGCCGAACATCGACTTCATCTTCGGTTTCTCCTGCAACGTCAAGCTGCACGAGATGGCTGAACCGACAAAGCTTCGCGCCTGCGAGCTTTGGGTGGAGGCGCAAACCCGGGACGTGGTGCCTGGCGCGGTGCGGCTGTTCGATGAATTCACCTACAAGGCGCGCTCATGGCCGAGGGCTTGGCGCGTACTGCTCAAGGCCGAGGTCATGGCGCTCGGCGAGAACACGCGTTTCATTGTGACCTCGTTACAGGGACTCGATGCCGGCATGCTGTACGAAGATATTTACTGCGCGCGCGGCCAAGCCGAAAACTACATCAAGCACCTCAAGGGCGACCTGGCCGCCGACCGGACCTCGTGCACGAGCTTCCTCGCCAACTGCATGCGCTTGCTACTGCATTCGGCCGCCTATATCCTGCACCAGCAACTGCGCACCCAGGCACTGCGGCACACCGTGCTGTCGCAGGCGCAGCCTTCGACCGTCATCTCCAAGCTGTTCAAAATCGCCGTGCAAGTTCGGCAGTACAAGAACAAGATCGTTCTTCATCTGCCGAGCGCGTGTCCGGTAAAACATCTGCTGCGGACACTGACCGAACGACTGTATCTGCCGACGCCGGCAGCGACGCTAAACTCGTCCTGACGGGGTCACGTCCGGTCTGCCGAGAATTGACCACACGCCGCCAAACCTCAACCTTCAAACCGCTTCATTGAATGTCCCGTTCAATTGGGTAGGGACGCTATCGCCCGCGACATTCCGATTTAAGTTGAAAAACTCCGGCATCGGAAAAGTGACGCTGCGGCGGCGGTTTATGCAACATTCAGGCTA
>NZ_WHJI01000117.1:0-1676 GCF_011682155.1 Massilia sp. CCM 8734 | reverse complement strand
TGTCGAACATCAGCACCAACAGCAAGGCCGCCACCGGCCGCATCATGGACGTCGACTTCGCCAGCGAAAGCTCGAAGATGACCACCAGCCAGATGCTGCTGCAAGCCGGCACCGCCATGCTGAAACAAAGCAACAGCATGTCCTCGATGGTCATGTCGCTGCTGCAGTAATCAACAGCATGCCCGGCCGCAAGCCGGGTCCCCGAAAAGCCAGCCGCTCACCCGGCTGGTTTTTTTTCGTCCGCGTGCGCGGTCGCGCGACGGGCTTGACAATGATCAAAGGTTTGCCGTATGGCACTTAACGGGCCAGGCCGGGGTGTCGCCTTGGAGTGATAAGAGCGCGGCACCAAGCGCGACTCCGACACACCACCCACCCCAACCATCAGGAGTTTGACCATGCTGAGCCTTCACACCAACAACGCTTCCCTGTCCGCACAAAATTCGATCAACCGCACCCAGGGTTCGCTGTCGACCTCGATGACCCGTCTGTCGACCGGCTACCGCATCAATTCGTCGATGGACGACGCTGCCGGCCTGCAGATCGCCACCCGCCTGAAAGCCCAGACCAGCGGCATGGCCGTGGCCATGCGCAACACCCAGAATTCGACCTCGATGCTGCAAACGGCTGAAGGCGCGCTCGATGAAGTGAGCAACATGCTGGTGCGCATGAAGGACTTGGCCACGCAAGCGGCCGATGCTTCCTCGACCGCCGCCGACAAGACCGCCATGCAGTCGGAATACGACGCCCTCGGCACCGAACTGTACAACGTCATGAGCAACACCACCTTCGGCGGCGCCAAGCTGCTCGCCGGCGGCACCATCGCCTCGGCCATGACGTTCCAGATCGGTTCGAGCACCAGCGAAAAAATGACCGTCGACATGTCGGGCAGCATGACCACCCTGGACGCCGACGTTCTCGCCACCACCGCCAACTATGCCGCCGTGGCCGTGATCGGCACCGAACTGACCGGCGCCGGCACCGCCTCGACCTCGATCGACAAGCTCTCGACCGCGATCGCTTCGATCGGCACCGTGCGCTCGGCGCTGGGCGCCTCGGCCAACCGCCTCGAACACGTCTACAACAACCTGTCGAACATCAGCACCAACAGCAAGGCCGCCACCGGGCGCATCATGGACGTCGACTTCGCCAGCGAAAGCTCGAAAATGACCACCAGCCAAATGCTGCTGCAAGCCGGCACCGCCATGCTAAAACAGAGCAACAGCATGTCCTCGATGGTCATGTCGCTGCTGCAGTAATCATCAGCCTGCCCGGCCGCAAGCCGGGTCCCCCGCAAAGGCCAGCCGCTCACCCGGCTGGCTTTTTGACGTCCACGCGCGCCGCCGCGTGATCGGATTAACAAGGGAAAAATATATTTCCATGTGGCACTTAATGATCTAGATCAAAGTGTCGCCTTGTATTGATGAGAGCGCGACACCAGCGCGGCTCCGAACAGTTTCCACCCCCAACATCCAGGAGTTTGACCATGCTGAGCCTTCACACCAACAACGCCGCCCTGTCCGCGCAAAACTCGATCAACCGCACCCAGGGTTCGTTGTCGACCTCGATGACCCGCCTGTCGACCGGCTACCGCATCAATTCGTCGATGGACGACGCCGCCGGCCTGCAGATCGCCACCCGCCTGAAAGCCCAGACCAGCGGCATGGCCGTGGCCATGC
>NZ_WHJI01000116.1:0-1768 GCF_011682155.1 Massilia sp. CCM 8734 | reverse complement strand
AGGCTTGGTGGGCGTCGGACGCCAGCGTCGCGGCCGAAGCTGCGCGGCTGGGACTGCAACCGGCGCAAGCTGGCGAGTCCGCCCTGGCGTTCAAGGGCCGGGTGCAGGCTGCGATCGACAACGGCGGGGTCCCGCCGGCACCACCGCGCCAGAGCCGCGTGGGAATCATCGATTCGACCGAGGCGCCTCCCCGCGCCAAAAAAGGAATGCCGGCCGGTGCCGTGGCAGGCATGAAAGCAATTTTGAAAGCATCACGAGCACGAAAAAACCAACCTACCACCGATGAGGACGACGTATGAGCACCACCACCACCGAGAGAAAATTCGTGACGATCGACGTCAACAACCCGGCCTACAACGTCGGCATGCTGCTCGACGCTGTCATGGCGAAGCTCGGCGTCAAGAACGACGCCGCCCTGTCGCGCGAACTGGGAGTCTCTCCGACGAACGTGAGCAATATCCGGAACGTCAAGGTCGCGCTGAGCGCGGCGATGATGATCCGCATCCACGACGTAGCGGACATGTCGATCGCCACGATCCGCAGCTTCCTCGTCGGCCCGACCAGGTGAGTTGCGAGTTTTGCGTGGCGCCGTCGGGGCGCTTCAATGCCCACCGCGAATGCTGTCAAATCCGCCTTTTGGCGGGAGCCCCACAGCACGTGCGCCAAGTTGCTTACGACCAGGTCAGGAGGGAGGACGGCGAACCAGCGTTGGCCGGAGTCAAGGCGAAACTGCGTGCGGAAGTGCAGCGTCAGCGCGAGCTGGCCTACACGCAAATAGAAAACCATCTCAACGAGGAGGCCGCCAAAGGACGGGCGGCCGCAACAGCACTGCTTACGAAAATGAAAGCCGAGAAGATGAACGTAGCACCGCTAGAGCGCGCGAATGTGCGCCGGCAGGGTTCTTTGCTGGAGCACGCATAATGGCCGGCAAACACGGATCGCCGAAGCTTCGCGTCAAGGCATATCGCGAGAAGAAGTGTACCGTCGGCGGCGGCCTGCAGGTGATCGCTGCCGGCGTATCCCGGCATGACGTGCGCATGATGAATGCGCTGCCGATCGAGGGGGAAGAGGCGACCCTCATCTGCGTAAAATATTGGCGTGCGTTCGAGGATATCAAGCTGGGCGATGCAACCGAGACGTCGTATGTCTATCTCTGCACGGCCATGAACATAACGCTCTGTCTTGCCGAAACGGGCATTGGCGAAGAGTACGTTCCGGAAATGATACCCGCCCTGGAGGCGATGGCGCGGGCGGCGGAGCGGGGCGCGAGGACCGGCCAGTACCGGCTCGACGGGCCGGGCATGAACGCGGTGAGCAATGCGCTGGCGATTCACGAGGCGCAGTGCGCCGTTGCGACCCGCGAAGACCTGTTCGCCGCCGAAGCGATGATCGCCGCCGGCCAGGTTCACCAGACACCGGCCAAAACCCACCGGCGAGCGCCTGCAGGAGCTAAGTATGAAATTTCCTGAGAAAAATTCACGCAGCGAGCAGATCCTGACAGCGTTCCTCAAGGGGCCAATGACGATCTATCAGAGCGCCGAGGTGCATGGGGATTTCGTCACGCGCAAGCTCCCGGCCGGCATCGACCACTGCAAGATGGTCGAGCTTTACTGCGATCTGGTCGAACGCGGCTGTCTGATTCGCGAGGGGATCAAATACAAACTAACGACACGCGCCCGGCACCAGCTCGAAAAGGAGAGCGCACCGGAAGCGCCGCGCTCGATCGTCCCGCCGCGCGTGCGCAACTTCTTCGCCAAGCCCCTGTTCC
>NZ_WHJI01000115.1:0-1779 GCF_011682155.1 Massilia sp. CCM 8734 | reverse complement strand
GTGGGCACCGGAGGCGCGCATGGGGGCGACGACGGGGGGCAAGGCCGCATAGGGGGTACAGGCGGTGCCGGGGGGCTGGCTTATGTAAATAACATTCCGTGCACGCCCGGAGAACTTTTCTATGTGACGGTCGGCGCCATCGGCACGCACGGGCAACCTGGCGTGGACGGGACCAAAGGAGGCGACACGATCATTGCCCGCGCAAACGGTCAAGTTGTTTGTCGCGCTGGGGGCGGCGAGGGAGGAAAAAATGCCTATTCCAGTTACGGCTTGGGCGGCGCGGGCGGCGGGCCAATTGTAGGTGTGGGCGGATACGGCGGATATGGGGCCGAGGGAAACTATAACGGGAACGTTGGCTATATCGGAGGCGGTGCGGGGGCAGGCGGCTACGCCGGCAATGGCGGGCATGGCGGCTACAGCCTCGGGAGTGGCCGTAGCGATCCCCGTCCCCAGGTCGGCAGTGGGGCCGGGGCAGGCGGTTACGGCGCCGGCTTCGGCGGCGGCGGCGTGGGCCTGCGCGGCAAGGGCAGTGACGGCTACAGCGCCTATCCACAAAATCCGGCTACTGGCGGCCCCGGCTCCGGTGGCGGCTATACCGGAAGTTCAAATTACGGCTCACAAACTCCGGGCGGCGCTCGAATCGTTTGGGGCGTCGGAAAATCTTACCCCTCTAACGCAACATAAGGAGTTACATGCAATTTTATCGACTGCGTGACGGCACATTGCCAAACGTTCATGAAATCCGTCAGCAAAATCCGGGCATCGGCATTCCGGACACGCCGGATGACCTTTCCATGTACGGCTATGAGCCCTTCCTGGATAGCCCGGCGCCTGCGGTCGGAGAGGGCCAAAGCGTTGTGCGGCGTGCGCCAAAGCGCAGCGCCCAAGGCGTATGGGATTGGACGTGGGACATCGTGGAGCGCTCGGAACAGGAGATCGAGGCCGAGGAGTGCGCACGCGAAGAAGCGAAACGGGAAGTGGCCAAGGCCGCGCGCGCGGCACGCGTGGCAGGCATCCAGGTGAAGACCAAGGCCGGGAACGCGTACGACGGCGACGAGGTATCGCAAGGACGCATGGCGCGCGCAATTGTCGCCCTCCAAGCGGCCGGCGTTCCGTCCGTGCGGTGGGTACTGGCCGATAACTCGGTGATTTCCGCAACGGTCGCGGATCTCGCGGAGGCGTTAGCCCTCGCCGGCGCCGCCCAGGCCGCGATGTGGGTGATCCAGCCATGATGCGCCTGCGCCTGCGCCTGCTGATGCTCTGGATGCTGTGCGTCGCTGCTTCCGCGTACGCCGGCACACGAATGCTCTACCTCATCGCCCGCAACCCACGCAAGGCATGGTCCATGGCAGTTGCCCACGACCAGCTTGCAAACGCGGCGACCAACGGCCACATGGACGAGACAATCTCAAGCCGCGCGAATCGTGCCCGCACGAACGGGCGGCGCTGGGGTTGCGTTTTATGCCGCCTGCTGGACCGTATCGACAAGGACCACTGTACACGCTCCGCCGGAACGTGACACCCAACCCCGCTACGGCGGGGTTTTTCCATTCAAGGACCCTATGGCAGTCGAAACCACCGCAGCAACTGGCGCACTTATCAAATTCTTCGGCGTACCGCTGCTCGCCAGCGCCGCCGCCACCTCACTCGGATTCATGTTTATGTGGCCCAAGACCCGCAAAGAAGCCTTCCTCCGCATCGGCACCACCATCATTTTCTCCACCGTATTCGGCCCGCTGCTGGTCGTGGCGCTGCGCTCATGGTGGCCCGGCCTGTTCG
>NZ_WHJI01000114.1:0-1783 GCF_011682155.1 Massilia sp. CCM 8734 | reverse complement strand
GCCCGGCCGACAGCGCCGCGTTGTCGAGTACCATGCGCGTGGCCGCGTTCACGGTGGTCTGGTCGTCGCGCATGATCGAGGCGAAGCCGTCGCCGAAGATGCTCGTTTCGTCCTTGTCGGCGTAATAAAAGTGGTACGGGTAGGTGACGCCGTTGATCGGCTGCAGAGTGATCTTGATCACGTCCCCGTCCGGGAGCATCCATACGTTCGAGAAAAACGTCTCGTGCATGCGATCCTGCGGAACGACCACGCCGGCCTGCGACAGCAGCTCGCCGCCGATCCAACCCCAACGCTCCACTATTTCGTAGTTGCCGTCGTGATTGAGTTTTGCCGACTGGCGCTCACCGATCTGCCGGATCTCGTTGTCGTACGCACGCGAGGTTTGCGCCCCCTTGGGGTTGGCCAGGATATAGGCGCGGATCTTGGCGCCGTTGAATGCTTTGCGCTTCGCCAGCGCCGCGAGCGCGCCGCGCGTCATGATGTGCTGCTCGAATACGTAGCCACAATCCGACAGCTTGGTGGCGGACATGTCCGGGTAAAAGCGCCACAGGGGGACGTAGGCGACGAAGGGCACGATGTACGACTCGGTCTTCATCACCCAGTTGCCATTGACCCGCACAAACTTCTGACGGGTCTTGCGCTCGACCAGCGGAGCCTTGAGCACGCCTGTGCCGTACAGGTGGCCGCTGTGGAGCACCTCCCTTGCCGTGCTCTTGTACTGGGCCTCGGCCAACTGGTCATCCATGATGCTGGTCATCTTGTCGGCCGCCATCTTGACCAGCTTGGCGATCGCGGCGTCCAGTTCGCGGCGCGTCGGCACCGCCCCCGTCTTCGCCACCATCTGGCTGATCAGCTTGCGCCTAGTATCGCGGTCGACGGATGGGACGGCGGTGGGCTCGGCCGTCCAGTTGCGGTCGGACGTGGTCGGGAACAGCAGATCGGCGACGCGGGCGTTAGCGGTTTTTACCTTCACACGCGTCAGGCGCACAAAAGCCCTGGAGCGGTTTTTTCCGAATTTCGCTTCCACGTCCGGATCGTAGAGCCCGCGATACTGGCGCAGGTCCATGAGCCAACGCTGTTCTGTCTCGCGCCGGTCGAGCACGGCTTGGGCGAACTCGGCCAGAAGCGTCACGCCGAGCGTGTCCAGCGCGACGTAGGCGGTGTTATCGTCGCGGGCCATGCCTTCGGTAGCCGCCCGTACATATTCTTCGTGCGCTGTATCTACTGCATCGGTCATTGGCGTGCTCACAAAAAAGGCCCGCGCATTGGCGGGCCGGAAGGTTGTTGCAGGAGATTGGGGCGGCCGGTAACCGTGGCTGGGCTTAGTAGCCTGCCCGCGATGCCGCGCGCTGCTGCGTGTGACCGCCGCCACGACTGTGATCCTCACGCAGGGCGCGGGGGATCACCGGCTCGGCAAATGTCATGGCGATGGCGTCCGCGCCGTCTGGCGAGCGCATCTGCCGTTTCTTCATGTCCTCCTTGGCCTCGATGAGGCGCGCGCCGTTGGAGGACGTTTTGTAGCTCGGCGCGGAAATGTCGGCAATCATGGCAACGTCGTTCGGTAGCCGGTTGGGGCCGTCCTCGATCCACTCTTTGAAGCGATACCAGATCTCGGCGCGCTTGTTGGCGTACAGCTCCGGATCATCGGCCCTTGCGGCAGAGTTCACGCCGATGACGGGCACGCCTAGCTCCTTGAGCCGGTCCACGATGCCCGATCCGATGCCGATCTTGTCCACGAAGATGGCATCGGGCTGCATGTCGCGGTAGTAGCCGGCAAGGATGC
>NZ_WHJI01000113.1:0-1807 GCF_011682155.1 Massilia sp. CCM 8734 | reverse complement strand
AGGCTTGGTGGGCGTCGGACGCCAGCGTCGCGGCCGAAGCTGCGCGGCTGGGACTGCAACCGGCGCAAGCTGGCGAGTCCGCCCTGGCGTTCAAGGGCCGGGTGCAGGCTGCGATCGACAACGGCGGAGTCCCGCCGGCACCACCGCGCCATAGCCGCGTGGGAATCGTCGATCCGACCGAGGCGCTTCCCCGCGCCAAAAAAGGAATGCCGGCCGGTGCCGTGGCCGGCATGAAAGCGATTTTGAAAGCATCACGAGCACGAAAAAACCAACCTACCACCGATGAGGACGACGTATGAGCACCACTACCACCACCGAGAGAAAATTCGTGACGATCGACGTCAACAACCCGGCCTACAACGTCGGCATGCTGCTCGACGCTGTCATGGCGAAGCTTGGCGTCAAGAATGACGCCGCCCTGTCGCGCGAACTGGGCGTCTCCCCGACGAACGTGAGCAATATCCGGAACGTCAAGGTCGCGCTGAGCGCGGCGATGATGATCCGCATCCACGACGTAGCGGACATGTCGATCACCACGATCCGCAGCTTCCTCGTCGGCCCGACCAGGTGAGTTGCGAGTTTTGCGTGGCGCTGTCGGGGCGCTTCAATGCCCACCGGGAATGCTGCCAAATCCGCCTTTTGGCGGGGGCCCCTCAGCACGTGCGCCAGGTCGCTTACGACCAGGTCAGGCGGGAGTACGGCGAAACAGCGTTGGCCGGAGTCAAGGCGAAGCTGCGTGCGGAAGTGCAGCGTCAGCGCGAGCTCGCCTACACGCAAATAGAAAACCATCTCAACCAGGAGGCCGCCAAAGGGCGGGCGGCCGCAACAGCACTGCTTACGAAAATGAAAGCCGAGAAGATGAACGTAGCACCGCGAGAGCGCGCGAATGTGCGCCGGCAGGGTTCTTTGCTGGAGCACGCATAATGGCCAGCAAACACGGATCGCCGAAGCGCCGCGTCAAGGCATATCGCGAGAAAAAGTGTGCCGTCGGCGGTGGCCTACAGGTGATCGCTGCCGGCGTATCCCGGCATGACGTGCGCATGATGAATGCGCTGCCGATCGAGGGGGAAGAGGCGACCCTCATCTGCGTAAAATATTGGCGTGCGTTCGAGGATATCAAGCTGGGCGATGCAACCGAGACGTCGTATGTCTATCTCTGCACGGCCATGAACATTACGCTCTGTCTTGCCGAAACGGGCATTGGCGAAGAGTACGTTCCGGAAATGATACCGGCCCTGGAGGCGATGGCGCGGGCGGCGGAACGGGGCGCGAGGACCGGCCAGTACCGGCTCGACGGGCCGGGCATGGACGCGGTGAGCAATGCGCTGGCGATTCACGAGGCGCAGTGCGCCGTTGCGACCCGCGAAGACCTGTTCGCCGCCGAAACGATGATCGCCGCGCGGATCGCCGCCGGCCAGGCTCACCAGACACCGGCCAAAACCCACCGGCAAGCGCTTAAAGGAGCCGGGTATGAAATTTCCTGAAAAAAATTCACGCAGCGAGCAGATCCTGACAGCGTTCCTCAAGGGGCCAATGACGATCTATCAGGGCGCCGAGGTGCATGGGGATTTCGTCACGCGCAAGCTCCCGGCCGGCATCGACCACTGCAAGATGGTCGAGCTTTACTGCGATCTGGTCGAACGCGGCTGTCTGATCCGCGAGGGGATCAAATACAAACTGACGACACGCGCCCGGCACCAGCTCGAAAAGGAGAGCGCACCGGAAGCGCCGCGCTCGATCGTCCCGCCGCGCGTGCGCAACTTCTTCGCCAAGCCCCTGTTCCTTGGCTATTCGCCGGCGTTTCCGT
>NZ_WHJI01000112.1:0-1841 GCF_011682155.1 Massilia sp. CCM 8734 | reverse complement strand
GTAACTGTTTAGCCTGAGCGAGCACGTGCCAGAGTTGTTCGTTTCTTGAAATCGGTCCATGATGCTGATCATGACAAAACTGCGCCCCCTTCCAGATCTTTCCAAGCTTTCCGCCACGGAAAAGGATCGCCTCATTCTTCGCTTGCATGCGCGCGTGCGCGCAGAGCACGCTAAGCTCGATGCCGCGGAATCGGCGCATTGGCGCCCTGATCGCCCACGGTTTTTGGCAGGCGAAGCGAACAAGACGCCGCCGGCCAAGCCCGGGGACGACAGCGAGTAAATTTGATGTTTGCGATGTGGCGACGCAGGTCGTCGACGACATGAGGTGGGGCGCTTACTGTTCGCCGTTCAGGGTGAGCAAGCGGCCGGGACGATGGGGTTGCCAGCAAATGCGCGGCGCATCGCGTCGAGCATCCCGTGACCTTGCTTGTGTAGTGTGGCAAGGCAGGTGCGGATAACGCAGAAGTGCCGGGCGCCTTCGAGTGTGCGGAAGCAGCCGGAGATTTTTTGCTTCACTTTTGGCATCCGCACGCTCTGTTCCCCGGTGTTGTTTGTGAAGGGCACGGCGGGGTCATGAACAAAGCGCAAGACGGCATCGGCATGCTCGCGCATGCGGCGCAACAGGTTGAAGGCGACCGACTGCTTGACGCGCCCGCGCTTGCCCGATGGCTTGAGCGCTTCGGGATTGCGCTGTTCGCCGTCGCGCAATATCTGATCGTAAAGCGTGCCGAAGGCGGCGACGTCGGCGCCGCTCAGTACCATGCCTTTTTGTCGGACCGCCTCGCACAGCGCGTTGGTTTGGCAGAGGAACTTGCCCATTCGCTCGGGCCAAGCCTGGCCGGTCAGTTCCTGCACATAGACCAGTTCGCGCAGCAAATGGGCGTTGCACAGGGCGTGTATGCAATCGAGCGTCCAGTACGGCGCCCAGCAATCGTGCACGAGAACGCCCAGCCGATTTGGCAAGATGCCATGCGCGGCGATCGCCTCCATGCCGCGCTTGGCATGCACGCCGTACCAGGTATGGGTGGCGGTCGCGGCGATATGCAGCCAGTGCAGTGTCTTGGCCACGCGCAGGCCCGACTCGTCCGCATGCACCAGCGCCGCCGCATGCAATTGTCCTGCGATCGTGTCTGCGGTCCCGCCGAAAGCGGCGCTGGCCTCGGCAACCCAGGCGAGCAAGGTGCCGGTCGACGGCTTGATGCCGTACAAGTCGCCAAGCAACTGGGCGGCGCGCGCGTACGGCAGCATTTGACCATGGATCAGATGGACGGCGAGCGCCTTCACGTTCGGGCCGTATTGCACCGTCTCCGTGACCGCGCCGGGAAAGGCGCCGACGTGCACCCGGCCGCAGCGGCAAACCTGTTCCAGGACTTGGTGCTCGACAACCTCGCGCGGCGCCAGCGGAATGTCGATGACTTGCCTGCGCGCCGTGACGCGGGCGCCATCGGCCGGCAATTGGTGGTGGCAATGATCGCATTGGCTCGGCAGTGGATGGACGACGATCTCGGTCGGTTGCGCCGTTTGCATCAGCGTCGTTCCGTCGTGGCCCGGCTGCCCGCCGACCTTCTTGTCCGAGGGCTTGCGCAAGGATTTCGTTTTCTTCTTTTTCAAGCCATCGGCCGACGGCGGCACACTGGAATTGTGGCTGTCCTTGCGGATCGATTTACCGGCCAAGGCCTCTTTGACCTGTGCGTGCAGTTTCTCGATCAGCTTGTCTTTTTCGGGATGCGAGAGAGTCGAGAGGTCGGGAAGAGGGGCAAGTTTTACCATGACCGGCATCATGCCCGGATATCGGAATGTTTACAATTGCGCGTTTACAACGGTCAGGGCTAAACAGTTAC
>NZ_WHJI01000111.1:0-1863 GCF_011682155.1 Massilia sp. CCM 8734 | reverse complement strand
TGATCGATTACGCGATGCCGGACATGGATGGGCTGGAGTTTTGCGAGGCGGCCGCCGATCTGCCCTGTAAGAAAATCATGTTCACTGCGCGCGCCGACGCGAGCTTTGCCGTGGCGGCCTTTAATCGTGGCCTCATCCATCGGTTTATCCGCAAGCAGGAGCCCGACGCGCTCGACCAGCTGGAGGCGGCCATCGACGCTCTGCAGAACACCTACTTCCTCGATCAATCACGCAGCCAGGCCGGTCAGCTGGACGCCCACGAGTTTGGATTTTTGCGCGACCCGGCTGCGGCCGCCATGGTCCAGGGCCTGTGTGATCGCTACGGATTCGTTGAATACTATCTTTTCACTAATCCCCACGGTTTTCTGTTCTTTGACGCCGAAGGAGCGCCCACGCTCGTCCCGATGATGAACGCCAGAAGTCTTGAATGGCATGCCGATATCGCTGCAGAGGAGGGTGCGCCTGCGGAGCTGTCGGCCGCGCTGCGTGAGCGCCGCGTGGTGCCGTTTTTCCATACTGGCGACGGATGCTGGTCCTCCGATCTGCCAGGCGACCCGCTGAAATACTGCAAGCCACCGCAGGTCACGCGGGGCAGGGAAGACTACTACTGGGCAATGTTCGATCTGCCTGACCACTATCGCAAGCGCGAACCGTATTCGCACGCCAGGTTCCTGCGCGAGCACCTCCACCGCCCCTGATTACCGTGTAACGGGAAGCATGCCGTGCAGCTTGGCCTTGTTGATCGCATCGATGCTGGACTTGGCTTTCAATTCGACCTTGAACGACTTGATATGCCGGTCCAATGCAGACAGGCTCATCCTCATGCGGTCGGCGATCTCCTTGCGCTGCAGGCCATCGTGCATGTGAAGCAGAATCGTCCTCTCGATATCCGACAGGACCGCGCCCGCGGCTGCTTGGGCGGCTGCGGGCGGGCGCAGCTGGTGCCGCATCATGCTGTGCGCGAACCGGGCGATTTCGATCAGACTGGGCTCGATCAGGCGCAGCTCCCTTTCCGTGACAGCTTCTCCCTTGCGTGACAGGACCAGCGTGGCCAGGCCGTCGTCGGACGTCATCAGCCAGCCATGCTCGATGCCTTGTGCGATAGCTGCGGTCCAGAACGCGGGGTCTTCGGCGTGCCATTGCTCAGCGTGCCAGGTATGGGCGCCGCGCTGCATGTGCAGGCGTGGATCGCGCATCGCTAGTTCTTCCGTTGCATACACCTCGCGCCAGGCCGGCCGGTGATTTTCTTCAAGCACGTAGATGTTGACATCTTCCTTGCAGCGGACGTAGGCGAGGGTCTGGTCGAAGGAGAACTTCTGCCTGGCAAGCTTGGCGATCTGCGCGAACTGGTCCGCTGGCGGGAGGCAGGCCAGCTCGCGTGCGGTCTTTCTGCCCCAAGTCGCGGTTCCATCCCGGTGAAGGGGCCGGATGGCGATGGGTAGGGGACGTAACGCGGCACGCATGGACGGCAGCTGCGGATCGTTGCGCACGTCCTGCGCCTCCAGGTTGAGCTTCACATAGGGTTGCCAGTCGAGCCGGCGTCGAAGGCGGCGCATCAGCATGCGGTAGAACGTGGGCCGGGACAGATCTTGTTTGAAAGGGGTGACAAGAACGATGTTTGTGCTTACGCCCTGCGCCGGCACGACAAAATCGTCGCGTACCTCATCGAAATACCAGTGGAAACGGACCCACACGTCGGAATCAAGTTGGCCGCGCCATTCGCTGAAGCCGGCGACCTTGGCGGGCACGATGCGCCGGATCTCGCGCAGCAAGGTGTCGTCGGCCTGTATGAGCGTGGCAAGGTGCGCGACCGCGCGCAGCTGGGCCGTGGTCATTCTCACTTCGGGAAACGGGGTGCTACAA
>NZ_WHJI01000110.1:0-1966 GCF_011682155.1 Massilia sp. CCM 8734 | reverse complement strand
GGGGTTTGAGGTGCAGTGGAACGGAAAACCGGGTTTAGGGCTAGGTTCGCTGGCTTATTCGTCGCTCGACGGGTTCCGCAGCGGCCGCAGCTCACCCTTGGCCACGGCGTCCGGTACTGAGAATGAATACCGGCCGAGCATGTTGATATGCTCATGCAGCAGTGGTGACAGCCTGGTCGCGTCCTCATCGCGCACCTCGAAGCCGTCCGCGCGGAGCTGGTTCAACGCGGCCTCTATGTAGTTGGTGTTCCATAGCACGATCATGTTGAGCACGAGGCCGAGCGCGCCGAGCTGGTCTTCCTGGCCTTCGCGGTAGTGCTGCCTCAATTCACCCCGTTTTCCATGAAAGACCGCGCGGGCGACGCTGTGCCGACCCTCGCCCCGGTTGAGTTGGGTTAGCGTGCTCCGGCGCTTGGCTTCGTCATCGATGTACGTCAGGGTGTGCAGGGTTTTATCGATGCGGCCGAGCTCGGCGATGGCTTGGGCTAGTCTGGTCGGTCGCTCGCCCACCTGAAGCGTGCGCATGATGCCGGCAGCCGGCACCCGGCCAAGCTTAAGAGAGCCAGCCAGGCGCAGCATGTCATCCCAATGTAATTCGATTTTCTGGAGACTAATATTGTGTCCGGATACAGAATTGAGCAGCCCGTAGTCGGCCTTCGAGTCAATTCGCCAGAAGCGCGTGCCGCCGACATCCGCCAGGCGTGGGCTAAATCGGTAACCAAGCAGGCGGAATAATCCGAAAACCACGTCGCTGTACGCGCCTGTGTCCGTCATGATCTGAGTTGGCTGGAGGTCGGTTTGCTGTTCCAGGACGACGGCCAGCAGGACCAAACTATCGCGCAGCGTGCCAGGCACCGTGATGTCGTTGAGGCCGGAAAACTGGTTCGATATCAGGTTGTACCAAGTCACACCGCGCCCGACGCCGAAGTATTTCGGGTTCGGCCCGGAATGCACTGATCGTACCGGCACCACGAACCGCATGCCATCGGCCGACGCGACCTCACCGCCGCCCCACACGCCGGCCAGCGCCGAACGGCTTTGCGCCGATACCAGCATTGTGTTTGCTGCCGTGATGGTGTCATCGCGCAGGTAGTTTTGATCCACCCAGGACAATCGGTCGCGCTTGAGGGCCGGGACGTCGCCGCGAATTAGCGGCTCCGGTCCCGTGTTGCATGCCTCGGCCATCAACACCGCGCAGATGCTCACATGCAGGTCAGAAGCGCGCGCGGTGCGCTCCGATATGTGGGTGAAGGCGTCAGTGAAGCGAGTGCGGGCGGCAATCTCTAGGATCAGTTCTGGCAGATCGACGCGCGGCAGCATACCCATGACCTTGGTGCGCAACGCGATCAACGACGCCGGTTCATTCATTCTGTCCAACGGGCTGAGCACCAGTTCCTGTTTATCGCCCACCTTGTCGAACCTCACGGCCGGGTTGTCGGGCAACCTGGCGGCGACAGCGTGGTAGGTGAGGTCCAGTTCATCGGCCAGCGCGCTTAAGGTCGGACCCGGTACCGCCGACAAGCCAAGCGTGCGACAAATGATCGGGCGTGTGGATTCCCATTCAGCGCTATCGAGAAGGCCGGCGCGCGGATCGGCGTACCGCCAGCTTGGTGCCACGAACACGTCTCGCCTGCGCAGCGCGATACGCAATTCGGACAAAACGCAAAAGGTGTAAGCGTGAAAATCGATGGTATCGCCCTCGCGCAGCACATGACGCTGCCAGGGCTTGGTGATGATCTCGCGCGGCGCGTCGTTGTCGGGCCTCTTCACCGTCATGTTGGCGCGAAGCCAGGCAAAGGCGGCGATGAACGGCTCGCCAGCGGCATTCGCGCCAAAGTGAATGTGCTCGGCCAGCGCCGGCAGGAACCGGCGCACGGTCTTGTACTTAGCGTCCAGCTCCTGGTAGTACACATTGTCGGTCGGTCGAATCAGCTTGTTGACGCCGGCGAGGGCCAGCGCGAGCGCG
>NZ_WHJI01000010.1:0-201274 GCF_011682155.1 Massilia sp. CCM 8734 | reverse complement strand
TCAGTACTTGCTGCCGCTTCCGAAACGTCGGACGGATGTGATGCTGCTGTCATGTTCAATTCCATATGTGTGCCAACTTCCTTAATTAGACTGATGAAGTTGTCTCACAACAGTTTGACACAGGGGGGGACGCCAGGCACTATCGTCATCAACCTGGTAGTACCGTTGAGTGCGTTAGCCGCCATTCATGGAACACTCGATACTTCCTCTAAGACGGACATGAATCAACAGGAGAATCAAGGGACATCCGACACCCGCCAGCCGGAGAGCATCGACGGTGTAAGCGAATTCATTGATGACGCTCAATGTAACTCACCTGATTGTGGGTTAAATGCCGATTCGGGGCTGCTCTAACGTACCAAAACAAGCAGGTTGCCTATCACCGATTTGATCACGCACAGGGGGATACATGGAATGATAAGCCAGCGATTCCCTGGCAGGCTTACAAACACACAGTATGAATGAGTGCATTGCATATGCCATGGGTGTTCCGAAAGGGGCAGGAGGAAGCCTTGCTCCCCCAGATTCAGGCCAGCCTTGAACAGAGTAACGCTGGTATCGTCGATGAGTAGGTCATTGAAGCATTCCAGCTCATAATCCGGCTGAGCCTCCAATCGCCCGTTGCGCCAGATATCGCCAATCCGAAGAAGCGGCAGGGTTCCACTTGAAACCCAAACCTTGCGTTGGAATCTCGCTGGCGAAGTCGAGTCCGGAGAGAGAAGCCCAGCGGGGTCGTTCCGAAAACCAGCGTCGAGGACTCTCGACAAATGCAGAAGGAGCGACGGTTGGGTTCGCCTAATGGCGCGGTTGGGGAAGGCAAATCGCCAAACCAATCTACTCGCCAAAGTTTTTCATCCCGCGGAAACGCTGATATCGATGGCAAGTCATTGTTTCTCAACGAATTACCCGTTCTCGATTGTCTCAGCACTTCTGAATTTGTCTCATTTACTTCTGGATAGTCTCAAGAACTACTGATCGTTCACAGCCACGCCCGCGTTATGGGCCTGCTCGTCCGCATGGTACGAGCTGCGCACCATGGCGCCGACGGCGGCGTGCACGAAGCCCATCTTGTAGGCTTCTTCCTCGAACATCTTGAACACGTCGGGATGCACATAGCGGCGCACCGGCAAGTGGTCGCCCGACGGCGACAGGTACTGGCCGATGGTCAGCATGTCGACGTTGTGGCTGCGCAAATCGCGCATCACTTGCAGGATTTCGTCGTCGGTCTCGCCCAGGCCGACCATGATGCCGGACTTGGTCACCGCGTTCGGATACAGCGCCTTGAAGTCGCGCAGCAATTCCAGCGAGTGGGTGTAGTCGGAACCGGGACGGGCTTCCTTGTACAGGCGCGGCACGGTCTCGAGATTGTGGTTCATCACGTCCGGCAAGCCGTCGGCGAAGATCGCCAGCGCCTTGGCCAGGCGGCCGCGGAAGTCGGGCACCAGCACTTCGATGCGGGTCTTCGGCGACAGCGCGCGCGTCTGCTTGATGCACTCGACAAAGTGGCCGGCGCCGCCGTCGCGCAGGTCGTCACGGTCGACCGAGGTGATCACCACGTACGACAGGCGCAGCTCGGCGATGGTCTTGGACAGGTTGTGCGGCTCGTTGACATCGAGCGGATCGGGACGGCCGTGGCCGACGTCGCAGAACGGGCAGCGGCGGGTGCACTTGTCGCCCATGATCATGAAGGTGGCCGTACCCTTGCCGAAGCATTCGCCGATGTTCGGGCAGCTCGCTTCTTCGCACACGGTCACCAGGTTGTTGGCGCGCAGGATATCCTTGATTTCATAGAAACGCGACGACGCCGAAGCGGCCTTGACGCGGATCCAGTCCGGCTTTTTCAGGCGCTCGATTTGTCCGATCGGCACGATCTTGATCGGAATGCGCGAGGTCTTGCTGGCGCCTTTTTGCTTGTCGCTGGCGTTGTAGACTGGGGCGATGCTGGTATCGGTGTCAGAAGTCATTTGGCTGCTTGCCCGTGGGGCTCTGTGGTGTTGTTCGATGCGGTATGCGGCGTATTCTGCGATGCGTCTTGCGATTCGTCCTGCGCTGCGCGGGTACTTAGCTGGCGCACCAGTTCGCGCGCCAGGGCTTGCTGCACGTCGGCCAGCGCGGCTTCGGCGCCCATGCTGCGCATGTCGACCGTTTCCAGGCCCGCGTAACCGCACGGATTAATCCAGGAAAACGGCGCCAGGTCCATCGCCACATTGAGCGACACGCCATGGTAAGTGCAGCCATTGCCGCGCACCTTGAGGCCGAGCGCGGCGATCTTGGCGCCTTTGCGCGGCCCGCCGGCGATATAAATGCCGGGCGCGCCAGCGATGCGCTCACCGGCAAGATTATACGCCTCCAGCACATTGATGATCGCCTGCTCGATTTTTTCGACGAATTGGCGGGCGTACAGCTTGCCGCCCGGCTTGTTGCGGCGCAGATCGATCAACAGGTAAATCACCACCTGGCCGGGGCCGTGGTAGGTCACTTCGCCGCCACGGTCGGTCTGGACCACCGGCACCGCGTGCGCGCCGGCCAGCAGGTGGCCACGGTCGGCGCCCAGGCCCAGGGTGAACACGGGCGGATGCTCGACGATCCACAGTTCGTCGGTGGTGTCGGGCTCGCGCGCGTCGGTAAACGCGCGCATGGCGGCAAACACCGGCTCGTAGTCGGCACGGCCGAGGTCGCGGATGATCGCCTGCGCAGGGCGGATGGAGGGCATGGGTCGTCAATCGGGGATAAGAGGGGCACGTCATTATATGCCAGTGCACGCGTCGGGCGGGCAGTGCGCCGCCGGCAGCCGTTGAGGGACGATTAATTCAGGCAGAGCTCGTCGCGTACCTTCTGTTCGTCCGGTGCGCGCTGGCCGGTGCGGGCGGAAACGCGTTGCTGGATGGTCGACAAGGCTGGAAAACTGGTGCGTTCGCAGCGCATGAAGTCCCACACCTCGGCGGTCAGCATGTTGACCGAAAAATGTCCCAGGGTGTACAACATTGCCGCCTTGGGCGGGTTGTGGTACAGCTGCAGGGAATAGTAGCCGTGGGCATCCGGCGCATCCTTGTCGGGTCCCTCGACAAACAGATGGGCGTCCTTCCGCTTCATCTGGAATTTCTGGTGTTCCAGCACCACGGACAGCACCTTGCGGGCCTGCTGCAAGGTCAGGCCGGACGGCCGGATGTGCTGCGCGTCGAGCGTTGCCGCGCGCGCCGGCACGCCGGCCAGCAGCCCGGCAGCGAGCAGCAGGGCGCAAGGCCGGCGCAAGGACTGCATTTCAATACCCATCTGATTCCCGTAGCGTGGTTTTTTCAACAATGCCATTGTACGCCGCCATCAAGGCGCGATGGGCAGCCGCGCGCCGCATTAGCATAGTTGAAATGCTTCGTTGCCCCGTCCAACGCTCGCCGATAAGCTGGGTGCTCGATCATCACTCGTTTACCGCCATGGCCGCCGTCCTCGATACCCGTTTCGACATCGTCCCCTTCGACGCCCCGCTGGGCGCGGCCATCAGCGGGCTCGACCTGTCGATCCCGCTGAGCCGGGACGACTTCGCCCTGATCCACCGCGCCCACCTCGAGCACCATGTGCTGGTGTTTCGCGACCAGCACATCACGCCGGCGCAGCAGGTGGCCTTCAGCCGCCGCTTCGGCCCGCTGCAAATGCATGTGCTGCGCCAGTTCCAGCTGCCGGCCGAGCCGTTTCGCCGCGCTCGACGCACTCACGCGCCGCAGCATGCAGGAGGAACTGCACACCTTGTGGGAAGAAATCCCCTTCACGATGCTGTTCGTCACCCATTCGATCGAGGAAGCATTGGTGGTGGGCAACCGCATCGTGCTGCTGTCGCCCCATCCGGGCCGCGTGCGCGCCGAACTGAACAGTCATCAGTTCGACTTGGGCAGCGCCGGCGGCGATGCTTTCCAGGCGGCCACCCAGCGCATTCACCGCCTGCTGTTCGGCGAAGATACCTTGGTGGCGCCAGCGCACGCAGCGTTGTCCACACAGTTGTACACCGGCTTACCCACAGCCTTGTCCATGCAGTTGTCCACCCGCTTGCCCACAGAGTTATCCACCCAGTTATCCACCGGGCTGCACGCATGAGCGCGCAGCCGCTGCCGCCGATCCGGCCGGAATACGTCGCGCCCCGGAGCGCACCCTGATCGCGGCCGAACTGGTGTTCGGGACGACTTCGGGAAAGGGCGGGCTGGGCTGGTATATCTTCCAGAGCCGCAATGAGCTATTCACCGACAGTGTTTGCCGTGCTGGCGGCGGTGATCGTGATCGGCTTGCTGGTCGAGGGGCTGGTGTTCCAGACCCTGGAACACCTGACGGTGCGGCGCTGGGGCATGCAGCGCCAGGCGCTGGAGACGCCAGTATAGTGCGGCGTCGGCGGCGGATTACTTCATGTCTTCAAAGTCCGACTTTGCGCCTTTTTTGACGTAGTAGTAGGTCGTCTCGCCTTTGTTCACCATGCCCACGTTGCCGATGCCGACCAGATATTCCCTGTCATTTTCAGTCGCCTTGAGATGGCAGGCGCCGAAATAATACTCATGTAGTTCGGACGCCAGTATCGGCCTCGCGTCTTTCCAGTACGCCCGAAACTGGACCGGGGTCATGGTAAACGCCGTACAGGAGGCCACCATGTCCTGAGGAATGTCTTTATCGATCACTTTGATGATGTTTTTCGCCTCGACCGACACTGGCCAATGCCACCACAGGCGCAGTAGCCCAAAAGCGACCATTAAAACGGCGATAATCAAAGCAACGACTTTGAGTGTTTTTTTAAAAACGCTCGATAAATTAGTATGCAATCTTGCTACCCTCTGTCAGAAATTTCCGAGGGTCGATTAAACCATGTGGAAAGATGCGCTTACGGTCAAGTTTCAATGTGATGAGCAACTCGCTCACCAGCCAGCGCACGGATGCATTTTGTGAACTTGTTGGGCTCCCATACACACGGTTCTTCGGGGCTCCGACAACCTCGATGCCAATCGAATCATGATTCGCGGGGAAGCGCAGTGCAGCGGCTTTCTTTTGCTCCCATTCGTCAATCTGTTTCCAGCGTTCTGACTCATCATTCGGGTACATCTTCGCAATGCCGTTCAGAACCTCTTCGTCCCTCGGGGTACACCTATGCACGTGCTGACAATAGGCGTTGAGACGTCCAACATGGTAGCAAACTTGTGTAATCCTAGCGGTCTGAAAAATCTGGCCCGCCGGATTGATCAGGAAATGCGCGCCGACACCCGAAGGTTTAAACCTATACCCAGCCATGGTCGTGATAACGTTGTCTCTGCTGGTTTGATGCAAGATAATGCCACTAACGTCTTTCATTGGTCCATGTTCAAGGAGGGGGAAAAGCATTAGGGTGACACTGTTGCTCGTTATAATGCCGTCATTTACTATCAACATGGTATTCCCCAAGAAGATCATCAGTTTCTATAAAAACAATAATAATATTATATCATATTTTTAAGCTACTATTTATCAACTATTAAGTCTGCCAATGAAGGAAGATGTGCGGCAGCACCGGAGACGCACGCGATCACATCACGATCTTGACCATGTGGTGAGCGTGCAGGGCGCGGTACAAGTCGTCGAGCTGCTCGCGGCTGATGGCGCGCACGGTGACGGTCAGGCCGGTGTAGTTGCCTTGCGGCGAAGGGCGCACTTCCATGCGGCCGATGTGAAAGGTGGGGTCGAATTCGAGCACCACGTCGACGATGGTCGCCGCGAAATCGTCATGCGTGGCGCCCATCACCTTGATCGGGAAGTCGCTCGGGTATTCGATGAGGGATTCAGTCGGTTCCATACACTATCCAGTTCTAAAAAATGACAACACAGCCGCGCTCCCCGTATGGGAACGCGCTTTGCGACATTGTAGCCAAAAAAAGGCCAGCGCTAGGCTGGCCTTGAACTATTCCCTTGGGGGGGAACAGGTGAGACTGGTAGGGCGAGCCCGCGCATGCGCGGCTCAACGAATCTGTTGCTGTACGTTGTCGCGGCGGTCCTGGCGTTGCTCGCGCGCGCGTTCGCGCTTGTCGGCCTCTTCGGCCTGCTTTTGCTGTTGCTGCTGCGATTGCTGGGCTTGCGATTGCTGGGCTTGCGCTTGCTGAGCTTGCTGCGCTTGCTGGGCTTGCTGGGCCTGGCGTGCCTGGGCCTGGGCCGCCTCGCGCTGCTGGGCGTCGCGTTGCTGGGCGTCACGCTGCTGGCGCTCGGCCTGCTGGCGACGTTCGTTCTCGGCATCGCGCGACTGGCGTTCGGCCTGCTGGCGACGCGCATTCTCGGCATCGTGCTGCTGACGCTCGGCCTGCTGGCGGCGCGCGTTCTCGCCGTCGCGCTGCTGGCGCTCGGCTTGCTGCTGGCGGTCGGCCTGCTGTTGCCGTTCCAGCTGGCGCAGGCGTTCCTGGTCGGCGTCGCGCTGCAGCCGGTCGGCGAGCTGGCGGTTGTTGGCCTCGCGCTGCTGGCGTTCGGCTTGCTGGCGATTGCTGGCGTCGCGTTGCCCTTGCAGTTGCGCTTCGGCTTCGCGCTGCTGGCGCGCGCTCTCGATGGTGCGCAGGCGCTCGCCTTCGGCGCCGCGCTGGCGGTCGGCCTCGGCCTCGCGGCGGCGCTCGGCCAGATCGGCTTCGCGCTGGCGTTGCTGGCCATCCGCGGCGCGGCGGTTGTCGGTTTCCAGCTCGCGCAGGCGGCGTTCGTTGGCCTGGTCGCGCTCGCGCCGTTCGATCTCGGCTTCGCGCTGGCGCCTGTCCTTCTCGGCAAGGCTGCGCTGCGGTTCATTGGTGGTGAGCACTTGCGGCGGGGTGCGCACGAAGCGTTCGTTGTCGCTGGGCCGGCCGTCGCGGCGGCTGAACGGCTGGGCGCCGTTGGACGGCGTCGTGATCACGCGGCCAATTGCGTTGCGGTCGGGACGGCCATCGCCGTCGCGGTCGAAGCGATTGGGCCAGTTGCCCTGCGGGCGCGGTGGCGCGCCGAACGGAATGTTCTGGGTGGCCAGCGGCGTGAGCACCGGGCGCGGCGCGCGCGGCACCACGATCTGGCCGCGCCCGACGAACTGGTTCAGGCCGACCACGGTCAGGCCGTCGTGCCGGCCCGGGCGATAGTCGGGCCGCGCGTGGCGGTTGTGGTGGCGCAGGTGCTCGGGCGGCAGGTGGTAGCCGGGCACGTACGATTCGCCCGGATTGAGCGGATACCAGCCCTGCGCGGGGGCGTTGCGGCGCGCGCCGTTGTCGTTGAAAGCGAGGTTCCAGTTATTGCCGCCGACCCAGCCGACCAGCGCCGGCGCCCACACCGGACGGCCGATATTGCGCCCCGGCGCCCACGACCAGCGTTGCCTGACCATCACCCAGCGCCCGTAGTGCGAGGGCGCGTAGCCCCAGGGGGCGTTGTCGACCCAGGTCCAGCCCCACGGCGCCAGATAGGTCCAGCGGCCGTCGCGGTAAGGCACCCAGCCGGCCGCCACGGTGCGCGGGGTCCACAGGGGGCCATAGTCGCTGTCGTCGCGCCAGACGCCGTGCTGGTCGAGTTCTTCGTAGCCGGTCATTTCGGTGGTGACGTAGCGGTCGGAGGTGGTGCGCTCGTCGCGCGCGTCGCGCTGCAGCGACCAGTCGTCGAAACTGTCGCGTACCGCGAGCGCCGTGCGCACGTCGTCCTGGTGCACATCGACGCGCTTGCCGGCGCGCACCGACAGGCTCGAACCGCCGCCGTCGACCTGCGCCGTGCCCTCGAACACCGAAACGTTGGTGGTGTCGCGCACGCGTTCGGCGTCGATGCGCAGGCGGCCCACATCGCGCATGCGCACCAGGCCCTGCGGGGTGGAAATCTCGAGCCCGCGCAGCACCTCGGCGTTGCGCACCCGCAAGCTCAGGCTGCCGTAATGCAGGTGCAGGCGCAATTTGTCGTCGTCGAGTTCGATGACGTCGAGCGACGAATCGCCATCGAGCCGCACCGAGGTCGAGCCGATCCGGATTTCGGTGCGGCCGTTGCGTTGCGTGACGATCTGGTTGCTGGTCGTCACCGGCCAGTTGACCAGCGCCGCCGTGGCTTCCTCGCCGACCTCGGAGCTGATGTTCACCGGTCCCTGGGTCAGGGCGATGCGGCCCACGCGCGCGGGCGTATCGGCCAGCGCCAGGGTCGACAGGGCGGAGAACGCCAACAACATCACGGTTTTACGGAAAGGAATAGTCATACAGGCTCCAGGGCGCACAAGGGACGTCGTCCACGTGTAACGCGCGAGCGCGCCAGCGGAAGACAGGGGTTACAAACAGTTGCACATTCTGCGCTCGTGTTACTTTCGAAGCAACTCAGGCTGGGTTGCCGCCGCGCTTGACAAAGAAAAGCGCGCCGCCGATGCAGGCCAGCACGGCGCCGAAGAAGCGGTTCTGCTTGCGCAGCGCGCCGGCGTCGCGGAAATACTGCTGCATGGACGAAGCGAGCAAGGCGTAGCCATGCATGACGATGGTATCGATGGTCACCATGGTGGCGCCCAGGATCGCCAGCTGCGGCAGCAATGGCAGGGAATTGGAAATGAAGGTCGGCAGCACCGCGACCATGAAAATGATTCCTTTCGGGTTGGTCGCGTTGGTCAGGAAACCGGTCAGGACGCGCTTTTGCCAGCTTGGGTGGGCCAGCACGGGCGCGTCGGCCCGCACAGCCGTCACCGGGGCGCGCCACTGCTGCACGCCGAGGTAAATCAGGTACAGGGCGCCGAGCGTCTTGACGATATTGAATGCCAGTTCCGAGGCCAGCAACAGCGAGCCGACCCCGGCGCCGGCGATGGCGAACACCAGCATCAGCCCGCATTGCAGGCCGGCCACGGTGGCGCTGGCTTTCCTGAAGCCGTAGGCCAGCCCGTGCGACATCGACAGCACCGCGCCGGAACCGGGCGAAATGGCGATCAGCGAGCCGGCGATGACGAAGGCGATCCAGTTGGCAAGCGGCATGGGGAAGTCAGGGAAGAGGGTAATCGGGATGGAGACAGGGCTCGGTGCTGCAAGATACAAGGTACGACAGTGACGCGGGGCGCCAAGGCGGAGCGCCAAGGCGGAGCCAAAAAACACGCGGCAACTGAAGCGGCGAAGCCGGTCTGGACCGACGTCGCCGCTTCAGGCCGCGCGCAAAGCCTTACTGCTTCGCTTACTTCTTCTTCGGGTTGACCGCAGCCTTCAGGGTCGCGCCAGCCGAAAACTTAGGCGACTTCGACGCAGCGATCTTGATCGCTTCGCCAGTCGATGGATTGCGGCCCTTGCGCGCAGCGCGCTTGGCAACGGAGAACGTACCGAAACCGGTGATCCCAACCGTGTCGCCTTTTTTCAGGCGCTCGGTGATGATCTCGATGATCGTGTTTACCGCGCTGTTGGCAGCTGCGCCGGACATTTCTGTACGCTTCGCAAATTCCGCAATCAGTTCGCCTTTTTTCATAAAAATCCTCCCGTGTTAAAAGAGCGGGAAGATTAGCATAATTATTGCCTAGTGTAATAAATTCTAAAGTGTACGCACAAAAGTAAGCCCCGCTGTGACTGGATCACGACGATATCGGACATCTTCGTGCGCGCCCGAAAAAGGGGCGCGCGGCGCTGTTGGCGAGTTACTCGGCCAGGGCGGCCTCGGGGCGCGCCTGCGGCAGGCGCATGCGCAAGGCCGCGTTGATCAGGGTCTGGTAGCCCTTGCCGCTCTGTTCGGAGAGCGAGCGAAACTGCTGCAGCACCTCGTCGTCGAGGTAGATGGTGATGCGCGTCTTGCGCTTGACCGGGCGGCCGGCGGCAGGGGTTGCGTTGGAAAAATCGTACTCGGATTTCATGGTGGCCTCGCTTTACATCAACTGGTTGGCTTGCGTCGCTTGGTATCGATCAGGACAAGCCCGGGCTGGCGTGGTTAATGGCCGGGCTTGGCACTGATGTCACTATACGTACATGCCATCGCGACAAGGCCCGGAAAGCGACGAATTGCAGATTTTGGGGGGTGAAACGCAAAATGCCGGGCTGGACGGACTCGGGTTAAGATGCATCTTTTCGACCATATTGGAGCAAGACAGATGGCTGCAAGCAGTTTACTGGCATTAATCGACGACATCGCGACCATCCTCGACGATGTCGCCGTGATGAGCAAAGTGGCGGCCAAGAAGACCGCCGGCGTGCTGGGCGACGACCTGGCGCTCAACGCCCAGCAGGTGTCGGGCGTGAAAGCGGAGCGCGAACTGCCGGTGGTGTGGGCGGTGGCCAAGGGTTCGTTCAAGAACAAGGCGATCCTGGTGCCGGCCGCGCTGGCCATCAGCGCCTTCTTGCCACAGGCGATCACGCCGCTGCTGATGATCGGCGGCGCCTACCTGTGCTTCGAGGGCTTCGAGAAGATCGCCCATAAATACCTGCACAGCGCGGCCGAAGACGCCGCCCACCACGAACAGCTGGTCAAGGCGCTGACGGACGAATCGGTGGACCTGGTCGCGCTCGAGAAAGAAAAGATCAAGGGCGCGGTGCGCACCGACTTCATCCTGTCGGCGGAAATCATCGTCATTTCGCTGGGCACGGTGAAAGGCGTGGCGTTCGGGCAGCAGGTGGCGGTGCTGACCGCCATTGCGATCATCATGACGGTGGGCGTGTACGGGCTGGTGGCCGGGATCGTCAAGCTCGATGATGCCGGGCTGTACCTGAGCGAACGGGCCAACGGCGCCGCGCGCGCGTTCGGACGCCTGCTGCTGGCGGCGGCGCCCAAGCTGATGAAGACCCTGTCGGTGGTCGGCACGGCGGCCATGTTCATGGTCGGCGGCGGGATTCTGGAGCACGGCCTGCCGGTACTGCATCATTTTGTGGCGGACGCCGCTGCAGCGGCGGGTGCGGTGGGCGGGATCGGGCCGGTGCTCAAGGCCATCGTGCCGACCCTGATCGATGCCGTCATCGGCGTGATCGCCGGCGCCCTGGTGCTGGGCGTGGTGATGATCGGCAAGCGCTTGTTCAAAGGCAAAGACGACGCCAAGCCGGCCTGACCCGTGGTGTCACCCCTCGGTGTCAGGTCTGACATTCAGACACGGCCCCGGCAGTAGCAAGCGTTACTGTCGGGGCCATGTCCGTTTGTCAGACCTGACACCGGCAGCGGACACCGGCGGCGTAGCAAGCGCTAATGTCGAGGCCGTGTCCGAATGTCAGACCTGACACCGGCGGTTCTGTCGAGGCCGTGTCCGAATGTCAGACCTGACACCGGCGGTTCTGGCGTGAGAGCTGACATCGCATGCATTGCCACAACACTCGAAACCGTCATTCCCGCGCAGGCGGGAATCCAAGGCATGTTTGCTAAGCGACCGTGCCTTGGATTCCCGCCTGCGCGGGAATGACGGTTTTGAGATTAACGACCTTACTGAGCCGGCCTCACACCAGCCAGCGGCATCGCCGCGTTCCTTACGCGGAACTGACGAATATATCCAAACTGTTGTTATCAGATCTGCATACTCCGTTCCGGAATTGACATTGCTTTGTCTTCGTTCCAGTATGGATTGGCAAGTTTTCCACTATTTGTATGTATGAGTTGATAGGTGTAGTTAAAACAAAATTAATAGATAACCGAGGGAGCAGGTATGCAGAAACGATTCGCACCACAGAAGCACGTATTGGCATTATCGATTGCAACGTTGTTTTCCACCGGCGCCGCCTTCGCGCAGGACGCGGCACCGAATGACGCGACGACGACCGTGGTCGTTACCGGTACCCGCGTCGCCAACCGCACCGCCCTCGACACCGCCTCCCCGGTCGATATCATCTCGGCCGAATCGCTCAAAAATTCCGGCACCACCGAAATCAACCAGGCCCTGGCCGTGGCCCTGCCGTCGCTGAACTTCCCGCGCCCGGGCCTGGCCGACGGCACCGACACCATCCGTCCCGCCACCCTGCGCGGCATGGCGCCCGACCAGACCCTGGTGCTGGTGAACTCGAAACGCCGCCACGCCTCCTCGCTGGTGAACGTGAACGGCACCATCGGACGCGGCTCGGCCGCCGTCGACCTGAACACGATCCCGACCGCGATCGTCAAGAACATCGAAGTGCTGCGCGATGGCGCGGCCGCCCAGTACGGCTCGGATGCGATCTCCGGCGTGGTCAACCTGCGCCTGCGCAGCAACCGCGACGGCGGCGAAGCGACAATCAACTACGGCGCGCGCCTGACCGAATACGACTTCCTCACCGGCGGCGCGCCCGCCAACGCCACCTGGCAGGCCCAGAACTCGCGCAAGCGCACCGACGGCCAGACCGCCACCGTCAGCCTGTGGAAGGGCCTGGCGCTGGGCGAAACCGGCTACCTGACCATCGCCGGCGAATTCAAGGACCAGAAGCACACCGAACGCAGCGGCTACGACATGCGCCAGCAGTACCCGCTGGTCAATGGCGCGTTCGACCCGCGCGAAAACACCATCAACCGCTTCAACACCTGGTATGGCGAACCGGAAATGAAACAGTCGACCGTGTTCGCCAACGCCGGCGATACGCTCGGCAACGGCGTCAAGGTGTACGGCTGGGCCAGCTACCAGAAGCGCGAGGCCAGCTCGGCCGGCTTCTTCCGCTGGTCCAACGATCCGCGCAACATCCCCTCGATCTATCCGGACGGTTTCATGCCGATCATCTCGCCGGTGGTCGACGACTTCGCCGTCACCGGTGGCGCCAGCTGGTCCATGGGCGACTGGGAAATGGATAGCTCGCTCGGCTACGGCAAGAACAAGATGGGCTTTACCATCGAAAACACCCTGAACCGCTCGATCGGGCCGAGCAGCAAGACCGCGTTCGACGCCGGCGGCTTCGAATACGACCAACTGGTGTTCAACCTGACCGGGGTGCGCTCGCTGGCGCTGGCCGCTTTGTCCTCGCCGCTGAACGTTGCGGTCGGGGCCGAAGCGCGGCGCGAAGGCTACAGCCTGTTCGCGGGCGAACCCGATTCCTACCGCTTCGGCGGCCAGATGCTGCCGAACGGCCAGCCGACCGCGCCGGGCGCGCAGGTGTTCTCGGGTTTCCGTCCGCAGAATGAATCGGACACGCACCGCACCGCGATCGGCGCCTTTGTCGACCTGGAAGCGAACATCACCCCGCAACTGCTGACCTCGATTGCGATCCGCGGCGAGCACTATTCGGACTTCGGCGACAGCCTGGCCGGCAAACTGGCGGCCCGCTACGATTTCAGCAAGGCCTTCGCGCTGCGCGCATCGGTGCAGAACGGCTTTCGCGCGCCCTCGCCGCAGCAGCAGAACTTTACTTCGACGGCAACGAACTTCATCACCGGCGTGCCGTTCGAAATCACCACCTTCCGCCCGACAGATCCGGTCGCCGTGGCGCTCGGCGCCAAACCGCTCGACGCCGAAAAATCGGTCAACGCCTCGCTCGGCGCGGTGCTGCGCCTGGGCGGCGCCAACGTGACCATCGACGCCTACCGCATCAAGGTGCGCGACCGCATTGTGCTGTCGGAAAACCTGACCTCCGCCGATGTGCGTAACTTTTTGACCAAGCAAGGCTTCATCGGCGTCGGCGGCGGGCGCTTCTTCATCAACGGCGTCGATACCACCACCGACGGCGTGGACGTGGTGGTCAACTGGGCGGCCAATGGCGGCGATATCGGCAAGTTCGACTTCACGGTGGCGGGCAACTTCACCAGCACCGACGTGACCCGTGTTCCGGCCACGGCGCAGCTGACCGCGCTGCCGAGCCCGACCCCGCTGTTCGACCGCCTTAACGTGCTGTCGCTGGAACAGGGCCAGCCGAAGAACAAGTTCAACGCCAGCACCAACTGGAAACTCGGCCAGATGGGCGCCACCCTGCGCGCCACCCGTTACGGCAAGGTGCTCTCGCCGAACGCCTCGCCGGCGCTGGACGTGACCCTGGCCGCGAAAACCGTGATCGACCTGGAAGGGCGCTATGCGCTCACGTCCAAGCTGAACCTGGCGCTCGGTGCGGAGAATCTGTTCGACAAGTATCCCGAGTCGGTCGGCAATGCGCTTAATCCGAGCGGCAACGCGCCGTTCCCGAACTACGCCCCGTTCGGGCGTGGCGGGCGCTACGTGTACGCGCGCGCGACCTACGCGTTCTGAACCCTGCCTGAAGCCGTCGTTGCCGCCCGCGCGGCAATGACGGTGCAAGCGTGCGGCCGTGCGTCTCGCCTGGCCGCCAGCCCCCCTCCCATCCCGCACTTCCCGCAACAATCACATCACGCCAATCAGCGCGGGCGCAAAACCCGCTATCATCCCGACTCGCGCAACTCAGTCGCGCCGGTTCAGTAACGCCCCCAGCGCCAGGCCCAGCCCGAAAGCGCCGTACACCAGCGCCAGCGACGGGCGCGACAGGCGTTGTTCGAAGCCGGGCTTGAGCCGGTCGGGCGTGATCCGGTAATCGACGAAGCAGGCCAGCGCCGAGGCGGCGGCCGCCGGCAAGGTGACGGCCGGATCTTGCTTGTCGAGCTGGCGTTTCAACAGCCGCTCGAACAGAACGGCCCAGAAGGTCGCGCTGGCGTGGTGGATCAGGTAGCCGGTGGCGGTGTAGCGCCACGAGGGACCGTCGCGGCGCGCCGCCCGGTCGCCCCAGACCCAGTGGCTGATGGCGTTGGTCGGACCGAAACCGCTGCCATCGGTCGCCTTGCCCAAGGCCGTCAGGGCGGCCGTCGAGAGCACGCTGGCGACGGTTCCCGAGACGAGCCCGCGGGCGCTTGCAGTTTTCCAGGTATTCATACTGTCCTTGTGGAGTGAAGTAAATGTGCTGTGTTGGTATAGGCTTGGGTATGAATGGTAAGGAGGTCGGATGCGCATTTTGCTGACAGGAGCGAGCGGGTTTATCGGCAGGCATGTGCTCAACGTGTTGCTGGCCGAGGGGTACTACGTGGTGGCGGCCGTGCGCAAGCCGCCCGCCGCCAGCACGCGCGCGCGCCTGAGCTACATTGAGGCCGACTTCGCCAAGGATACCGATAAATCGACCTGGATGGCGCGCCTGGAGGGCATCGACGTGGTGATCAACACGGTCGGGATTTTCCGCGAGCATGGCGCCCAGACCTTCGCCACCATCCACAGCGACACGCCACGCGTGCTGTTCGCCGCCTGCGTCGAGTCGGACGATGTGCGCATGGTGATCCAGCTGTCCGCGCTGGGCGCCGACCAGCAGGCCGACACCGCCTATCACCTGAGCAAGAAAGCCGCCGACGATTACCTGGCGCTGCTGCCGCTGCGCTCGGCCATCGTGCAGCCATCGCTGGTGTACGGCAAGGATGGCGTGAGCGCGCGCGTGTTCCGCACCCTGGCCAGCATGCCCTTGTGCGCCCGTTTCGGCACCGCGCCGCAGCTGGTGCAGCCGATCCACGTGGACGACGTGGCCTGCGCCATCGCCAGCCTGGTGCGCCGTCCGCTGCCGGTCGGCCCGGGCGGCGCCACGGCCCAGCGGATCGCCCTGGTCGGCCAGAGCGCCTTGCCGTTCACCGAGTATCTGGCGGCCTTGCGCAGCGGCTTGGGCCTGGGCAAGCTGCGCGTGCTGCGTTTGCCGGCCTGGTGCGGCAAAGTGCTGGCCGGGCTGGGAAAACTGGTGCCGGGCAGCCTGCTCAACCGCGATTCGCTGCGCATGCTCGACCGCGGCAGCAGCGCCGATCCGGGCATGACGGTGCGCCTGATCGGACGCCAGCCGCGCCCGGTCGCCAGCTTCATCGACGACCCCGCTTGCGAGCGCATGCAGGCCAAGCTGCACTGGCTGATGCCGGTGTTGCGCGTGGCCATCGCGGCGGTGTGGATTGCCACAGCGGCGGTGTCGGCCGGACTGTATCCGGTCGAACAGAGTCTCCGGTTGCTGGAACGCAGCGGCGTGCCGCCCGCGCTCGGGCCGCTGATGCTGTACGGCGCCTGCGCGCTCGACTTGCTGATCGGGATCGGCATCCTCGCGCTCAAGCGGCGGCGCTGGCTGTGGGGCGCGCAATTGCTGCTGATCGGCTTTTACACGCTAGTGATCGCCGTCATGCTGCCGGAATTCTTGCTGCACCCCTACGGTCCGCTGAGCAAGAATCTGCCGATGCTGGCGGCCATCTGGCTGCTGTTCGAACTCGAGGAGAAGTAATGGACTACCTGATCGTCAAGTGGCTGCATATCCTGTCGTCGACGTTTTTGTTCGGCACCGGCATCGGCTCGGCCTTCTACATGCTGTTCACCAGCCTGAGCCGCGACGTGCGCGCGATCGCCGTGGTCAGCCGCCATGTGGTGCGGGCCGACTGGATTTTTACCACCACCACCATCATCGTGCAGCCGCTCACCGGGCTGTACATGATTCACCTGGCCGCTTATCCCTGGACCAGCGCCTGGATCGTCTGGTCGGTCGGCCTGTATTTCTTTGCCGGCGCCTGCTGGCTGCCGGTGGTGTGGATGCAGCTGCGCATGCGCGACATGGCCCAGCTGGCCGCGCGCGACAGCACCGAGCTGCCGGCGCTGTACTGGCGCTACCTGCGCTGGTGGGTGGTGCTGGGCATTCCGGCGTTTTTTGCGCTGGTGATCGTGTTCTGGCTGATGGTGGCCAAGCCCGCCTGAGCGCTGTGAAGACGCGGGCCGCCGGCCAGCGGCCTTACACGCCCGGCAAGCTCACGCGGAAGCAGCAGCCGCCCGGTTCGCCCGGCAGGCAGCGCACGTCGCCGCCGTGATGGCGCGCGATCTGGCGCACCAGCGACAGGCCCAGGCCGACGCCGCCGGCCGACTCGCTCGCGCCCGGCACCCGATAAAACGGCTCGAAGATGCGCTCGCGCTCGGCCTCGGGCACGCCGGGGCCGCTGTCGCAAATATCGAGCACGAGCGACGCGCGCTCCCGGCCCCCGCTTGCCAATCGCAGGCTGGCGTGCACCTGCGTGCCGGCGCCGTAGCGGGCCGCGTTTTCCAGCAGGTTGCGCACCAGCCGCCGCAGCAGCCTGGCGTCGCCCGGCACGCTGAGCGCCTGCGCGTCGAAGGTGGCGTCGACGCGCGTGCATTCCTCGGCCACGATGGCGGCCAGGTCGACCTGCTCGTCGCTGCGGGCCCGCTCGGCGCTGGCGTCGAGCCGGCTGGCCAGCAGGACTTCGTCGATCAGCTGGTCGAGTTCGCCGATGTTGCGATTGAGCTCGTCGCGGATCGCCGGCGCCGCCTGTTCCTGCATCAGTTCGACCGCCATGCGGATGCGCGCCAGCGGCGAGCGCAATTCGTGCGAGGCGTTGGCCAGCAGGCTTTTCTGTGAACCGACCAGCGCTTCGATGCGCGCCGCCGCCTGGTTGAAGCTGGTGGCCAGGCGCGCCACTTCATCCTTGCCTTCGACCGCCACGCGGGTGCCGAGCTGGCCGCCGCCCCAGGTTTCCACGCTCGCCTGCAAGCGCTCCAGGCGGCGCGTGAGGCGCCGCACCACCGGGTAGGCGGCGGCCGCCACCATCAGGGCGATCAGCAGCAGGATGACGATCAGGCCGAGCGAGGCGCGGGTGCCGTAAGCGCGCTGGCCGACCAGCCAGCGGCCGTCCGGCAACTGCTGGGTGAACACGGCCATCGGTCCGAAGCGGCCGGCCTCGCGCCGGGCTTGCGGCAGCGCCGGCAGCGGCTCCCCGGCCGCCGCGACCAGCACCCCGGCCGGCGTGTACAAGGCCAGGTCGGTTTGCAGGCGCGTGGCCCAGCGCGACAGCGTCGCTTGCTGCACGGCGCGCGGCGCCCCCGCCGGCGGCAGCACGCTGGCCGCCACTTCGGTAAACGCCTCGTTGCCAGAGTTCATGTGTTCCGGATCGTAAGCCCAATGCACCAGTCCGAACAGGCAGGCGGCCAGTCCCAGGCTGGCCAGCAGCGCCAGGTAGATGCGCAGGTACAGGTGGTGCGCGATCGAAAAGCGCCGCGCCGGCCCGCCGCTTCCCCGTTCCCAGGGCGGCGCGCGGTCGCGCTCGTGCCTGTGCTTCCAGGCGCGTGCGTGCCAGCCGTGTGGACCGTGCTCGCGCTCCTGGCCGCGTTCGCGCCTATGCATCCTGTACCTTGGCGAACACGTAACCGGCGCCGCGCACGGTGATGATGCGCTTGGGCTGCTTGGGATCGTCCTCGATGGCCTGGCGCAGGCGCCCGATATGCACGTCGATCGAGCGGTCGAACGGTTCCAGCGACTCGCCCTTGACGGCGTCGATCAGGTGTTCGCGCGAGAGCACGCGCCCGGCGCTGCCGGACAGCGCCAGCAGCAGGTCGAACTGGTATGACGTGAGGCTGCGCGCCTGGCCGTCGATGCTGACCCGGCGCGCGCCGCTGTCGATCAGCAGGCGGCCGAACTGGCGCAGGTCGGTGTCGGGCGCGGCCAGTTGCGGCCGGCGCAGCACGGCGCGCAGGCGCGCCAGCAGTTCGCGCGGCTCGAACGGCTTGGGCAGGTAATCGTCGGCGCCCAGTTCCAGGCCCACCACGCGGTCGAACGGGTCGCCCTTGGCGGTGAGCATGACGATCGGCACCGACGCCAGCGGCGCGCCGAGGGCGCGGATGCGGCGGCAGACGTCCAGGCCATCGGCGTCGGGCAGCATCAGGTCGAGCAAGACCAGCGCCGGGGCGCTCGCCTCTAACGCGGCCAGGCCGGCGGCGGCCGTGCCGGCGTGCGCCACCTCGTAGCCGTTCTGGCTAAGGTAGGTGACGACCATGCCGGCCAGGCGCTGGTCGTCTTCAATCATCAAGATACGCGGAAGCATGCTGGCGGCGACGTGTCGTCCAAAGTGTCGGAAGGCCCAAGGATACATGGCTGGGATTGGTCGCAGGCGTTCATTGCATGCGTTTTTTCATGTGCGCGGCGAAGCGCACGCGCTGTTCAAGCGTGAGCACCTCGGCAGCGTCTTCCACCGCCGCCAGGATGCGCTTGCTGATCTGGTCGACCCGCTCGACTTCCTGCACGCGCAACTGTTCCAGCGCGACCCGGTCGATGGCCGGCGCCATCAAGAGATCGTGGGCTTGTACGTGGCCGGCCTTGAAGTCGCGATGCAAGGGTTGCAGGTCGGCGAAGGCGGACCTGGCGATGCTTGAGAGGCGCGCCTTTTGCTCGGCCGTGCCGTCGCTGAGCAAGTGTGCGACCATCCTGTCGATGTGCTTGCCGGCGGTGGCGGGGTCCATCGTGGCCAGGTGGGCGCGATGGCCGTGCATGCCGCGTCCTTCGTTGGCAAAGCTGGCGCCGGCCAGGCTCAGGGCGCCGGCGGCCAGGCCGAGGGCGGCGCCGACCAGCCAGCGACGGCCGCGCCGCTGCGGGCCATGGCCGTGGCCGTGATTGCCTTCATGATCGTGATCGTGGTGATGGTGATGCCCGAGTTTGTTCGGATGCATGGTTTTGCCTTTCGTGAAGCGGCGCCGGACTGGCTCCGCATGCTTGTACTGTAGGCGGTGCGGCTGTCCGCTTCATGTGTGGGCGGTAAAGTTTTGTAAAGCGGGTGCTTGCGTGCCTTCGATATTCCCAATAGGATGGAAATATCAACGACGGAGGTTTGAGCATGGAAAACAAGAATGCACTGGCGGCCCTGGCCGCGCTGGCCCAGGAGTCGCGCCTGGCGGTGTTCCGCCTGTTGATCGAGGCCGGCCCGGGCGGCATGTCGCCGGGCCAGATCAGCGAGAAGCTGGGAATGCCGCCGTCGTCGCTCTCGTTTCACCTGAAGGAACTGACCCACGCGGAACTGATCGCGCCGACCCAGAACGGGCGTTACCTGATCTATGCGGCGCACATGGCCACCATGCAAGCCTTGATCGGATTTTTGACCGAGAATTGCTGCGGCGGCAATCCATGCGGACCGGACGTCGCCCCGTCACCCGCGCCAACGCGACTGTAGTAACAACTGCTTACATATTGACTATCAGTTAAAAAATCTGAGGGTGAGATGGCGAACAGTGTTGCCTGATATATAGGCATACTCTGGCTGCAAGATTGTTGATACGGCCAGCACATGACCTACCGGCGCAAGAAAGATCGCAAGGCGTATGGCATGTCGCGCATGGTCAAGGCCATCGATCGCGCCATCGACGCCGCCTCGGATGAAGAGAAAGCGCGCGCGGCGCGCTGGGCCTCGGCGTGGGGGGCGATCAGCGGGATTTACACGCGCGGGATCCGGCTGCGCCGCACCGATCTGTTCAAGCAGCTGCCGCGCAGGAAGACCGCCTCGACCGTGTGAGCGGCGCCGTGAACGATCACGCCGCCGCCGCTCACGCCCTTGCGAACGCCGCCATCACAATCCGCGTCGCCTGCGCCAGGATATCGCTGTTGGCCTTGGCCTGGGCATCGGCCTGCGTGTAGTACAGCGCCAGCACCACCGGCCCGCCCTTGGGCCGGAATACGATCCCGATGTCGTTGCTCGACCCGTAGGCCCCGGTCCCGGTCTTGTCCGCCACCGCCCAGCTGGCCGGCACGGCCGCGCGGATGCGGGTGTCGCCGGTCGTGTTGCCGCGCATCCAATTTTGCAGCTGGTCGCGCTGCGCCGCCGGCAAACCATCGTCCAGCGCCACGCGGCGCAGCAGCGCCGCCATGGCCGCCGGGGTGGTGGTGTCGCGCGGATCGCCCGGAATCGCCGTATTGAGCTCGGTTTCCCAGCGGTCCAGCCGGAACACCGTGTCGCCCATGCTGCGGGCAAAGCCGGTCACGCCGCCCGGGCCGCCAATCATGGCCATCAGCAGGTTGGCGGCGGCGTTGTCGCTGTACTGGATGGTGGCGGCGCACAGCTCGCCCACGGTCATGCCATCGTCCAGGTGTTGTTCGGTGATCGGCGAATACGTCACCAGATCGGCCTTGGTGTAGCGCACCCGCTGGTCCAGCCAGCCAGGCACATTCTTGCCATGCGCGAGGATGGCGGCCGCTGCGATCGCCTTGAACGTGCTGCACATCGGAAAGCGCTCATCGGCGCGGTGGCCGAGCCGGCGAGCGTCGCCGGTGTCGATCGCGCCCACGCCCAAGCGCCCGCCGGCCGCCGCTTCCAGCGCGGCCAACTCGGCCTGCGCCTCGGCCAGGGCGGCACTGGCGCCCGGCGTGGCGACGCCCGGCGTGGCGACGCCCGGCGCGCTGGCGCAGGCGGCCAGCAGCGGCGCACAGGCGCCGGCGATCAGAAGGGTACGGCGGCGCGGGGAAAATGGCATGCAAGTCATCATGGTGGCTTTCTGTTCAGGGGTCGGAGAGACGGTGTTGTATAGCCGCCATTCTCCACCATGCATTGTCCCACCTCAACCATTGTCTTTCGGAAATATGGTCTTCTGTGGATACCCCAACTTCGCTTGCGCACAGTGCGCAGGGCCGCCGGGCTGTCCACAAGAAAAGGAAACTCCCGATGAAAACAGAATCGTTCCACCTGACTATTTTCCACAAGCTGGTGATGACCTTGCTGGCGGTGGCCTTGATCCCGCTGATCGGCGTGTGGTACGCGGGCAGCAGCCAGGCGCGCGCCGATGCGGCGGCCAATATTTCGCAGCATCTGGTGATGACCGCCAGCGGCATTGCCACCGGCATCACCAGCTGGGACGAGGCCAACGTGCGCGCGCTGCACCAGAGCGCCAAGCTGGAGGATATCCGCAGCATGCAGGCGGCGCGCCAGACCCCGATCCTGCACACCCTGGGCGAGACCTACGAATGGGCATTTTTGGTGTTTACGATCGAGCCGACCGGCGAGAATATCGCGCGCAGCGACGACAAGCCGCTGACCCGCTTCGGCGAACGCAGTTACTTCCAGGGGGCGATGAAAGGCGCCGTATCGAGCCGCCAGGTGCTGATCAGCAAGTCGACCGGCCGCCCCGCGCTCACCGTCGCCGTGCCGATCAGGAACGCCATGGGCGGCATCGTCGGCGTGCTGGCGATGGCCATGAAGCTCGATGATATTTCCAAGGTCATCAAGGACACCCGCATCGGCGAGACCGGCTACGCGATCCTGCTCGACGCCGACAACAAGGTGATCGCCTCGGGCCGTCCCGACCAGGCCACCGACGCGGTCCAGGACATGGCCAACTACCCGGCCCTGAAGGTGGACGGCATCGCCGACCAGCCGACCGTATATGTGTCGGGCGAGAAGCGCATGGTCGGCTATGCGCGCAAGCTGCCGCAGGGCTGGACCTTGCTGGTGGAACAGGACTACGCCGAAGCCTACGCCTCGCTCGACCGCCTGGAAACCGGCGCGCGCGCCCTGATCATCCTGACCGCCGCGCTGGTGGTGGGTGTGGCGGCGTTCCTGGCCAAGCAGTTGACGTTCCCGATCAACCAGCTGATCCTGGTCGCCGAACGGCTGAGCAAGGGCGAGTTCACCGAATCGATTCCGGGCACCGCGCGCGGCGACGAAATCGGCTCGCTGGCGCGCGCCATCGAACGGCTGGGGATCAGCATCCAGATGGCCATCAGCCGGCTCAGCCGCAGGGCGTGACGCATTTAGGGAGAACGCCATGACACACCAGGAGCTGATGCCGTTCGGCGGCATCGTGGAGCAATTGCGCCAATTCTGCGACCAGCGCCGCACCGGCACGGCGTTTATCGTCAGCGACGACAACCGCATGGCCCAGGTGCATCTGGACTGCGGCAAGATCGTCATGCTGCTGTGCCGTGGGCAACGCGGAGCCGATGCGCTGGCGGCCATGCGCACCATGCTGCGCGCCAGCGTGCGCTTCGACGAGAACTATGTGGCGAAGAAGGACAACGTCAAGGCGGCCGGGATCAACCTGATGGACTTGCTCAACGATCCGACGCCGCTGGCGGCGCGCGCGCCGTTGCGGGTAGGGCCGCAGCCGCTGCGGGCGCGGCCGGCGCCGGCCGCGTTCGCGAGCGCCGACCTGCTCAAGCTCGAGCGCATGCTGGCCGCGCACATCGGGCCGATGGCGACCATCGTCTGCGCCGAGCACGCCGACGAGGCGAGCGACCTGCGCGCGCTGGTGATGGCGCTGGCGGCCGAGATTCCCGACAAGAAGCAGGCCGCCGATTTTCGCCTGGAAGCGGGGCGCGCGCTGGGGCTGGGGGCGGTGTAGGCGCGCCTCGCGCTTGCGGGCGGCGGCCGGACCGGCGGCGGCTTCACATTGAGCGCATTCCCACTGCACAGGCGCTTGCTACGCTGATGGCCTGTTCAGTTTCCTTGGAATGCCATGAGCGCCCAGCCAGCCTGCATCAATCCGTCCGCCACCGCGCCGGCACCGTTCCCAGCGGTGCATTTTCCCATCCGCGCCGTGCTCTGGCTCACCGGCGTGATCCTGCCGGTCGTCGCACTGACGATCGCCGTGTTTTTCTTGCTCGTGGTGGGCTTCGACCTGCCGCCCGCCATGCTCGTTCCGGCCTTGTCGATTGCCAGCGTACCGTTGGTCAATGCCCTGCTGATGCGCGCCCTGGGCAATGCCCGGCCTGCGCTGTCGCGCCGGCTTGGACACTTGCACGGCTTCGCCATCGGCACCAGCATCCTGTTTACCCTGTTGCTGCTGCCGCACATGGCGGCGGGCATGGCCGGCCTGCGTTACTACGGCGGCGTGCTGTTGCTGGCGCTGCTGCTGGCGCCGCTGCTCTCGTTGATGGCGGCGCTGGCCATGCGCCGCCTGCTCGAAGCGCACGTGCGACTGCCCGCCGTGTGGCCGGGGGCGCTGCTGGCGCTGGCCATCGTCGGCGCCCCCGAACTGCCGCAAGCCATTACCCAGGCCGGCGTCCACATGGCCAGCCGCGAAGCGCCCGCCACCCGCGCGAATGGCGTACGCCTGCTGCGCTCGCTTGGCAACCAAAAAATCCTGCTGCGCCTGTGCGATACGGGGAACGACCGCCTCGCCAGCCTGACCGACCTGTTCATGATCACGACTGCGGGAACGAGCGCCAGCGATGCGCGCGACGCGTTTTACCGCCTCACCGGCGCCACCTACGACGAGCTGCCTGATTCAATGAAGGAAGCGGCCAACTAGCCAGCCTCGCTTCACATTCAGCGCATTCCCAGCGCACACGCGCTTGCTACGCTCATGGCTCCTCAAATTTCCCCTGGAACGCCATGATCGAGCATCACGACACCGCCAGTACCACCGTCACGCCGGCGCCGCTCCCCGCGCTCAATTCGTTTACGCGCGCGGCGTTCCGCTGGGGCGGCGTGATGCTGCCGCTGATCGTGCTCGGGATGCTGTTCGCCTCTATGTACATGGCGCAGATGACACTCTCGGGCAGCTTCACCATCCACCTGTTCCTGATCGCCAGCATGGCGCTGGCCAACGCCATGCTGGTGCGCGCCATGCGGCGCGGCCAGGGCGTTCTGTCGCGTCCACTGGCGCTGCTGCACGCCGTGACTACCGGAGCGAGCGCCGCCTACGCCTTGCTGTTGCTGCCGCTCACCCTGGCCGGGGTGGCCAGCCTGGCCTGTCACGGGCGCGCTGTTCCCCTGCTCGCGTCGCTGGCGCCGCTGGCGGCGCTAAGCGCGACACTGGCCGCGCGGCGCCTGCACGACCAGCGCGCGCGACTCAGTGGCGGCGCGCCGCTGCCCCGCGCCTGGCCCGCCGTGCTGCTGGCGCTGGCGCTCATCGGCGCGCTGGAGCTGCCGTCCGTCATCACCCGGGTCGGCATGCGCATGGCGGCCGGCCCGGCGCCTGCCACCAGCGCCAACGGGATACGCCTGCTACGCTATCTCGGCATCGAACGCATCATCCTGCGCAGGTGCTATGACGAGCACAGGGAATCGGCCGACCTGGCCGCCATCGTGCTCGGCATGGACGGCGCGACCAGCATGGAGGACGCGCGCGCGATTTACTACCGCCTCACCGGCGCCCCGTTCAGCGCCATGCCGCATCCGGTCGGCAGCGCCTGGCGCCCATGGAAAATCTACGACAGAGAGCGGCACAGCGCGGTGGTGGGCGGGCGCGTGGCCAAGCTGCGTCTGACCGCGTCGCGCATCGACGGCACCATCGACGCCAGGGCGGCGCTCGGCTCGCTGGAGTGGACCATGCTGTTTCACAACGACGCCGAACATGTCAGCGAAGCGCGCGCGCGCATCATCGTGCCGGCCGGCGCGGTGGTGACCCGCGTGACGCTATGGGACGACGTCGGAGAGCACACCTTGCCCGCCGCCGGCGGTGCCACGGCGCGCGAGGCGGAATTTGCCGAGCCCGACGTCCGGCGCGCCCCTGTGATGGTGAGCACGGCGGGCAGGGACCGCATCTTGCTCAATCTGCCCAATGTGCCGGGCGAAGGCGAGCTGACGGTGCGCATCGCCATGAGCGTTCCGCTGGTGCTCAATGAACCCGCTCTGGGCTATCTGCAACTGCCCTCGTTCAGCGAGCACAATGTCGGGATCGCCCCGACCTTGCGCCACGCGGTGACGGTGCAGTCGGACAGCGCGCTGCGCGGCGCCCCCGGCATGCGCGAGCAAGCCGGCGACCCGCTGGCGTTCGCGGTGCGCGGCGAATTCGCCGAGCCGCTGCCGGGCATGGGCGCGGCCATCATCGGCGCCTTGCGCACGCCGGCCGAGACGCATGCGTGGAGCCCCGACCCGAGCACGCCGGGCGGCGCGATCGTGCAAGTCATCGGCCAGCAAGCGGCGCGCATCCCGCGCCGGGTGGCGCTGGTGATCGACGGCTCGGCCGCGCTGGCGGCGCAACGGGAACAGCTGGCGCGCGCCGCCACCTCCTTTCCCGGCAACGTGGAACTGGGCGTGATCGTGGCCGGCGGCCAGGCCCCGCAAGTGTTCTTGCACGATACCTCCGATTCGCTGGCCAGCGTGCGCCACCTGCAGGACATCGCCTTCGAAGGAGGCCACGACAACAGCGCGGCGCTGTTGATGGCGTGGGAATGGGTGGCTGCCAGCAGCGACGGCGCGGTGGTGTGGATCCATGGCCCGCAGCCGCTCATGCCCGGTTCGGCCGATGCGCTGCTGCAGCACTACCGCCAGCGGCCAACGCAGGTGCGCATGTACAGCCTGGAAGCGGTGACCGGTCCCAACGTCCTGTGGGAGCAGATGGATGGCATCGCATCGCTGGCGAGCGTGCCGCGCATCGCATCGCTGCACGACGACCTGGTGCGCCTGCTTACAGGCTGGAGGCCGGCGGCGCAGCAGGTCGTGGTCGAGCGCGGCCGCGCCAGCGCGGCGCAGCCGGCGCGGGAACAGGCGTCGGCGCATCTAACGCTCCTGTGGGCGGGCGAGCGCGCCGCGCCGCTGCGCGAGCTCGACGCGCAGGCCACGCCGGCGCAAGCCAAGGAACTGCAGGGCCTCGACGAGCTTCTGACCGACTCGACGGGCGCGCCGCCGCCCGCGTTGAACGCGCAAGCGGAGAAGGCGAAGGAGGCGGAGAAGGCCGAGGAAATGACGCCGTCAGACGAGGACAGTGCGATTTCGGTAGGGGCAACCTGGCTGATGCTGGCGATCGCGCTGGCCGTGCTGGGCTGGCGCCTGCGCTTTCATCGGCGTACGCCGTATCCGGCCTCGCCCGAGTGATCCGGGCGATAGCGAAGCTCAGGGTTCCAGCACGCCGTTGACCAGGTCGGCCACCAACGCGGTAAGGCGATGCCGTGCGCGCGCCGGCGCGAAGGTGTGCGCGTAGCGCCAGGCCTGGGCGGCGAAGTGGGCAAAGCCGTCCTGGCGCCACGCCGGCGAGCCGGCCAGCGCCAGCTCGGCGCCGATGGCCTGCGCCAGCAGCGCGACGTCGCCGGTCGGCACCAGGCGCGCCAGGCCGCCGGCGATGGCCGGCGTGTTCGAATTGTCGTAGCAAACCACGCGGCAGCCGGCCGACAGCGCTTCGACGATCGGCACGCAAAAGCCTTCGTGGTAGGTGGGCAGGACGAACACATCGCCGTCAAACAGCAGGCGCTGTTTGACGGCGTCCGGCGCATCGCCGTGCAGGCGCAGCGACACGCGCGCACCGTACAGGCGCGGCCACGCGTCGGCCGCGCTGCGCACTTGCTCGACCAGCGCCGGATCGGAAAAGCCCAGGTTGGCCACCAGGTCGAGCGCAATGCGCGCGCCGCTGTCGGCCCGCAGGCAGCGCGCCACGGCGTCGAGCAGGTCGGCCACGCCTTTCGAACGCACCAGGCGGCCGATGAAGACCAGCCGCAGCACGCCGTCCGCATGCCCCGGCTTGGCGGCGCAGGGCTGCGCCTGGCCATGCACGGCCAGCGGCAGCACGCTGGCCGGCGTGGTCACGCGGGCCGCGCGCAGCACCGCGAGGTTGCTGGCGCTGTCGCAGGCCACATGGTCGGCGAACATCATGTTGCCCATCTGCGCGAACGACTTGTCGATGGTGGCGTGATGCTCGGCGCCGACGAACTGCTTGGGCGTGATGTTATGGAACACCACCAGGCGCCGCACCCGCTCCGGCACCAGCAGGATCAGGTCGAACAGCGGATAGAAAATCCCGAAATGGAAAATGACGGCGTCGCTGGCCTGGAAATGCGTATCGATCATGATGTCGGTCGCGTCGCGCACCAGCCGGTGCGGCACGGCGTGCTCGCAGGCGTAGGTGAACAGCACGACTTCGTGACCGGCTTCCAGCAACGACCCAATGTTGTCGGCGATGGCGTTCGAGATGGCGTCGTTGCGCACGCAGATGCCGTGGATGACCGAGATTTTCATGCCGGCGCCTTTGCAAAACGGGTCAGCGCAATATCGTACAGGGGCAGGCTGTCCTTCGCCATGCGGCGCGAGATGAATTTGTCTTCGAACAGCGCGCGCCCGGCGCGGCCCATGCGCTCGCGCAGCTCGGGCGAGGCGGCCAGCCGGTCGATGGCGCCGGCCAGCGCGGCGCTGTCGCCGGGCGCGACCAGCAAGCCATTGACGCCGTCGCTGACCACTTCGGGCATGCCGCCGGCGGCGCAGCCGATCACCGGGCGCGCCTCGCGCATGGCTTCGACGAACACCAGTCCGAACGACTCGTAGCGGCTGGGCGCGACAAACATGTCGCAGTCGCGGTAGGCGGCGCGCAGGGTGGCGTCGTCGACGCGGCCTTCGAAACTCACGCGCTCGCCCCAGCGGGCCAGCTGGCCGCCCTGGCGGCAGTGTTCCTTGTAGCTGATCTGCGCGCCCGACATGAGCAGCGTATCGTCGCCGATGATGCGAAAGCGCACCCGCGGATGCTGCGCCAGCACCGGGTCGATCGCCGCCAGCAGCACGTCGATGCCCTTGCGCGCTTCCAGGCGGCCGACGAACAGCACGGTGACCCCGTCATCGGCACGTGCGGCCGGCTGCGTCGCCGCTGGCGCCACGTCGGGCATCCCCAGCGGCACCAGGCGCAGGCTGGCGTCGTCGAAGCGGAAATCGTAAGCTTGCTCGATGTCGCGCCGGATCGCGGCGCTGTTGGCGCGGATCGCCTGCGAACGCTGCATGAGTTCTTTTTCGAGCGCCAGCATGGGCGTGCCGAAACGCGCCATCCAGGCCGGGTCGTCGCGCAGCTCGGCGCGCCCCTGTAGCGAAAAATGCAGGGTCGTATGCAGGCTGGTGACCAGCGGCCAGCGCCCGTCGAGCAAAAAGGCCGCGCCTTCGGCGTCCCAGATGGGCGCTTCGACCAGGTCGAGCGGGCGCCGGCTGGCGATGCGGCGCGCCTCCATCAGCGCGGTCGCGCACCAGTTCCAGATCTCTTGCGGGATGGCGCGCTCAAACGCCTCGTACGGGCGCGCGTACTGGCCCAGCGCGACCCGGTGCACCCACACGCCACCCACCAGTTCGACCCGGCTGTGGGTGGCGCTTTCGGCGATCACGTGCACCTGGTGGCCTTCGGCGGCCAGCGCTTCGGCCAGGTCGCGGCTGAAGGTGGCGATGCCGCCGCGGTGATTCGGCGGGTAGTCGCGCGAGACCAGCGCCAGCGTCAGCGCCTGCGCATGGCCGATGGTGGCGAACGGCAGGAACTCGCCCTGCCAGCGCGCGCGCTTGGCGGCGTCGATGCCGCCGGCCACCGGCGCCAGGCCGTGCCGCGTGCCGATTTCCCAGGCGCGCGCGCATTCGTCCTCGAAGCGGGCGCGCCGTTCTTCGGTGGCGCTGCCGTTGGCGATCAGGAAGTCGAGGTGGCGCCGGTGCGAGTCGGCCTTGTCGCGGTTATGGGCTTCGATGCGCTCGCGCGTGTCGTAGGCCAAGCCATGCTTGAGCGAGAAATAGATGGTGTTCTTGAGGATCGGGTAGATCGCGCGCGGCAGCTGGGCCGAATCGCGCACGCCGTTGGGCGCGGTCTTGTGGTGCACGTAGGCGTGCGCCAGTTGCCTGAGCAGGTAGCCGGCGTCGACCAGGCGGCAGCAGACGTCGGTCTCGTCGAGAAAATATTCGATCTCCTCGTCGAAGCCGCCCACTTCCAGCAGGGCCGAGCGCCGGAACGAGGCGTTGGTCCCCTGCAGGTAGGGGAACTGGCGCGAGCCCGGAAAACACAGTTGCGGCGTGTCCGTGCGGTGGCTGATGTCGACGTCGCCGGCCCGGTTGGCGCTGGCGTAGTGGTACTGGAAGGTGTAGCCGCTGCTGTCGAGCACACGCCCGCCGGCGCCGCCGACGCCAGCGTCGTCGTAGGCGGCGGCCAGTTGGGTGAGCCACTCGGGTTCAGGAATGGCGTCGTCGTCGATGAACGCGACCACGTCGCCGGCCGCCATGCAGATGCCGATATTGCGCGACACCGACAGGTTCGGGACCGGGCAACGCGCGCTGCGGATGCGCGGCAGCCAGGCGGCGATCACCTGTTCGGAATGGTCGGCCGAGGGACCGTTGACGACAATGACTTCGAACTGCCCGGCGTAGCGCAGGCGGCACAGGCTCTCGAGCGTTTCCTGCAGCAGGTCGGCGCGGTCGAGGGTGTTGATCACGATCGAAAAGGTGATCATGAATGCAGCCCGGCCTCCAGCTGGTCGATGCGCTCGCGCAGCTCCGCCAGTTCGCGCGCCATCATGCGCAGGGCGACCGGGGTCGATTCGACCAGGTTGCCGGGGTCGCGCTCGGCGGCCAGCACGCGGGCATTCAAGTCGGCAATGTTCTTGAGCAGCATCGGCAGCTGTTCGCGCGCAAAGGCGTCGCGCCGCTCGTTTTCGTAGGGCAGGCGCGACACGGCCACGGCGATCCGGATCAAGCGTCCCAGCACGGGCAATCCCGCCATGCTGCGCACAACACGTTTGATCAGCATTTTCATCGGGAGCGACCTATTAACCTGTACAAGACTGCGGATTTTGCGGGCTCATTAAATATCTGTCAATAGTGCTCCCGTTGAAAGGGGCCGCTTGACGAACCCAAATAGAATCTATATTCTATTTGAATGGTCAGACTAGCTAAATACAACGCACACACCTTCATCGACGGCGCCATCTGCATTGCCGCCGCCTGCGGCATCGGCTCGGTGTCGATGTCGGCCATCGCCGTCAAGGCCGGCGCGCCGATCGGATCGGTGTATCACCGCTTCGATTCGCGCAGCACCTTGCTGGCGCATGCCTGGCTGACGGTCAAGGCCGATTTCCGCGAACAGGTGGCGCGCCACTGGGATGAAGAAGACACCTGGATACCGGTGGCGGCGCTGCTCGACTGGTGCCGCAGCAAGCCGGTGTACGCGCGCTTCCTGCTGCAGTACGAAGACTGTCCCGACCTCGGTGCGCCGCTCTCGCCGGAACTCTCCGGGCTGCTCGAAGTGGAGCAGGCCCGCCTGGACGCCTGTTTCGAGCGCTGCCTGCTGCGCCGCCGCGCCGACGGCGACGATGCGGCGCACACCTTGCGCTTCATGCTGATCGACGCCCCGATCGCCATCGTCAAACCCTACCTGGCCCAAAACAAGGCGATTCCCGCCACGCTCGACGCGATCCTGCGCGCCTCGCACGACGCCGTCGATGCGCTGGCCGCCTCACCTCACTGAGAAACCCCATGCGCTACTCCACACAAAAAGAACACGGCAAACCGATTCCGCTGTACGACGAGGCGGGCTTCGAAGCCATGCGCGCGGCAGGCCGGGTGGCCGCCGACACGCTCGACTTCATCGCGCCGCACGTGCGGGCCGGCGTATCGACCGCCACGCTCGACGCCATGTGCGAAGAATTCATGCGCGCCGCCGGCAGCATTCCGGGCACGATCGACTACCACGGCTACAAGCACGCCAGCTGCATTTCGGTGAACCACGTGGTCACGCACGGTATTCCGTCGGACAAAAAAATCCTGCGCGAGGGCGATATCGTCAACATCGACGTCACGCCCAAGCTCAATGGCTGGTTCGGCGACACCAGCCGCACCTTCGAAGTGGGCGCGGTATCGATCCTGCACAAGCGCCTGGTCAGTTCGGCCTACGAGGCGATGATGACGGGCGTGCGCACGGTGCGTCCCGGCGCCACCCTGGGCGACGTCGGCTCGGCCATCGATACCTATATCAAGGCGCAGGGTTATTCGTCGGTGCGCGATTTTTGCGGCCACGGCATCGGCCAGGTGTTCCACGATGCGCCGCAGGTAACGCACTACGGCCGCCCCGGCACCGGCATCGTGCTCGAACCGGGCATGATCTTCACCATCGAACCGATGGTCAACGTCGGCACCCACCAGGTGACGGTGTTGCCCGACAAATGGACCACCGTCACCAAGGACCGCAAGTGGTCGGCCCAGTTCGAGCACTCGGTGGCGGTGACCGACAGCGGCGTCGAGATCTTCACCCTGTCGGCGGCCGAACGCTAAAGGCTGGCAAAAGCGCCGCATCGGCATGCGGCGCCGTTAATACCACATTTTCAGGCCTAAAAAATTGGTATGCATAGCACAGCACCACTTGGTGCTCAAATGCAGGGTTTGCCCGACAATCCGTCGGCCACGCCGCGCAAGGCCGGCTTTTGCCGATAGGCGCCGTCGAACAGCAGCGGCCAGTCGGCGTGGGCGTTTTTGAACAGGTCGCTGATCAGCCAACTGCTGGGATCGCTCACACCCCACACCGTCACGCCGCCGCGCAGCCTGGCCGGTACCGTGTCCATATACGCCTTGACGACTTCGCAGTAGCGCTTCTTCTGCGCCTGCGCCAGCGCCGGCGTCAGTTCGCGCTTGATGTCGCCGGCCTGGTAAGGTGGGCTGAACGGATTATTGATCGGGATATCGAGTTCGGTGATTTTCACCTTCAGGTTGCGGTCCACGGCCTGCTTGAAGGCCGCCGAGATGGTGCTCACCGACGGATAATCCATATAGATGTGCATCTGGAAGCCGACCCCGGTGATCGGCACCGAACGCGCCTTGAAACCATCGAGCATGCCGGTCAGGGTGCGCAGCTTGGCAGCGTCGGCCTCGATGTTGTAATCGTTGTAGTACAGGTCGGCCTTCTGGTCGACCGCGCGCGCATTGATGAAGGCCTGCTCGATGTAGTCGGCGCCGGTCTTCTGGTAAAACAGCGAATTGCGGTAGCCGCCGCCATCATTGATCGCTTCGTTGACCACATCCCAGCTCGCGACCTTGCCCGAAAAATGCGTGGCAATCGTTTGCACGTGGGTCTTGAGCATGGCCAGCCACGCCGCCTTGTCGCCCTGGTAGTTTTTCATGAACGCCGGCACCTGATAATCCGAATGCCAGATCAGGGCGTGCGCGTGCAGGGTTTTGCCATTGTCCTTGGCGAATTTGACAAAGTCGTCGGCCTGGGTGAAGTTGTAGGTATCGCGGTCCGGATGCAGATAACTCATCTTCATGATATTGCCGGCCGTGAGCTGGCTGAAATGGGTCTTGATGACAGCCTGCTGCGCCGGGCTGTTGGTGTAGCTGAAGGCTTCATTGCCGTAGGCGAGCGACACGCCGACCGGGAACTTGGCCAGCTTGCTCAATTTGCTCACCTCGGCGCCGCTGGTTTTTTCGGACCAGCCGGAGTCGGAACCGGTCATGGCGTCGTCCATCTGGTTCGCCAAGGCGGGCGCAGGCGCGTCACCAGGGACGTCCGCAGGCGCGCCGATCGCGGCGACGGCTTCGGCGGCGGCCGGTGGCGCCGGCGTGGCGGCGGGCGCGCCCGGGTCGGCGTCGCCGCCGCAAGCGGAGACGCAAGCGGAGACGCAAGCGGATACAAGCAGGCAAACACTGAAAGTGGCAGAAAAGAATCGCATCGGGTCTCCGGAATGGTTTTTGTCAGTTGCAACATTGAATGCAAGGAATCGTGAAAACGTTTTCATTAGCAAATGTATAACTTTTGCTTTTTTGGATTGTGCGGTAAACACACTCCCAAGTCAACCGGCCGGCGCACCGGGATTACCCTTGCAACATAAGCTTCCATCACGCACTGGTATTGCTTACAGGGGCAATTTTGAAAACCAGTTGACGACCAATTTCACGACCATCATCCTGACGCTTTTTGAACTGCAAGCGAGCGCGCGACTTCGGCCAGCCCGGCTCCCTGCGTGCTGACCGATGTCGTCCCGCCCCAAAAGGTAAATCACCATGAAAACACTCACCACCATCGCCGGCGCCTGCGCGCTGTTGTGCAGCGCCAGCGCCATCGCGCACGGCTACATCACCCAGCCGGAGTCGCGCAACCTGCTGTGCAAACAAGGCGGCAACAGCGCGTGCGGCGCCATTCAATGGGAACCGCAAAGCCTCGAAGCGCCTTCCGGTTTTCCGGCGCAGGGACCGGCGGACGGCGTCATCGCCTCGGCCGCGCTGGCGCAGTTCGGCGAACTCAATGAACAGACCAACAGCCGCTGGACCAAGCGCCCCATGACGGCCGGCGCCAACGTCTTCAAGTGGCAGTTCACGGCCAACCACGCCACCCGCAACTGGCGCTACTACATCACCAAAAGCGGCTGGAATCCGAACCAGAAGCTCACCCGCGCCTCGTTCGACCTGACCCCGTTCTGCGTCATCGACGGCGGCAACCGCCAGCCGCCGGCGCAGGTCAGCCACAACTGCACGGTACCCGCGCGCAGCGGCTACCAGGTAATCCTGGGCGTGTGGGAAATCGGCGATACCCCGAACAGTTTTTACAATATGGTCGATGTGCTGTTCAAGGATGGCCCGCCGTTGCCGGTGCCGGAATGGACCCAGCGCGGCGCGATCTATCCATCGGTCGACCTGGCCGTGGGCGACAGCGTGGCCACGCGCGTGTTCGACGCGGCCGGCGAAAAGCCGGAGCTGCAAACCAAGGTCACCATCAACAGCGCCAGCGACGGCCTGCGCAACAACTGGGCCTACCTGCTGGCCACGCGCGTGAACGCCGAACAGCCCTTGCTGCATGCGGGCCAACTAGGCCAGGACGGCAAGATCACGCCGGTGTACGGGCAGAACACGGTGTATGCAAAAACGAGCAGCGCGCTGACCCGGGTCGAAGTGCAGATCAACAAGGACCAGACCCCACCGCCGGCGGAATTTACCGTGAGCGACCTGCGCGCCTCGTATGCGATCAAGGGCGGTGAATTGACGATCAACTTTGGCGTCAGCGCCAATGCCGACATGGATGTCAGCGCCTATGTGTACGACCAGGCCGGCGTGTCGAAAGGCTTCGCCACGGCGCCGCTGAACAACAACAGCGCGGCGCTGGCGCTGAACCTGAACGCGCCCAAGGCGGGTGCGCACCAGCTGGTGCTCAAAGCGGTGGTCAAGGACGGCGGCGCGGTGCTGCAGAAGACCTTCCCGCTGACGCTGACGGAAGACGGCGGCAACGCGGCTTACGAGCACGTGTTCCCGGCGTCGCTGGCGACCTACAAGGCCGGCACCCGCGTGCTGCAGCCGAAGAACGGCAAGGTCTACACCTGCAAGCCGTTCCCGTACAGCGGCTGGTGCTCGCAGTGGACGGCGGCGTCGACCCATTACGAGCCGGGCGTGGGCGCGAACTGGCAGGACGCCTGGATCGCCCCGTAATCGCTAGTTCCGCGTGGCGGGAGTGGGCGGCAGGAGCACGTCCGCCAGCTTCCACGATGCGAAGCCGTGCCGTTCCATCACCAGCGACAGGCCGCGATCGGTCTCGAGGTGCAGGATGTACTTGTCGAAGCCGATGCGCTCCGACGTGTACTTCGGATCGGGTTTGGCAGCGTCGTCCTTGTCCGCACTGTCGCGGCGCGGCTCGATCGAGCCGCGCTGCATCGCGCCCATGACGAATTCGGGAGTGACCATGGCGTCGACCATCTTGTCGGCGAAGGCCATGCCCAGCATCTTGCCGAAATCCGCGCCGACCTTGGCGGCATCGTCGCCGCCGGCGCTGTGGCGCGGCTTGACCTGCTCGTTCATGGCCGCGCTCAGCTGCGCCTTGACGCTCGCACGCAGGCGCGGGTAATCGACGCGGGCGTTGAAGCCTTCGGCGTTGCGCTCATGGGCCGCCGTACGCAGCTGATGCAGCGCGATCACGGGGGAGTAGTACCAGTACGCGGCGCCGGCGCTGAGGCACAGCGCGGCGATGCCAAGTTTGAGGTGAGTAGCCTTCACGATTTCCTTCTGTGGGTTGACGCGTGCCGATCGCACACGCCGGATTCTACACGGGGCCGTCTACGCAGCACGGCATCAGGATAACCAGATGTTCGCCGTGCACTCGAGGGCATTGGCGAGCGGGTCGTAGCGGTAGTGCGAACCACGTCCCCACAAGCCTCCCAAGATGTAATGCAGGACAATCAGATCGGTGCCTGCGATCGGTGCAAAGCCGGCCAGGCCGATGGGATGCCGCCCGGTGTTGCTGAAGATGCCGCGCGGCGGCGTACCCCACGCCCAATGAATCCCCGATTGCACCGTCATGAAACGGACGTATTCCTGCGGGTCGCGTCTTTCCACGCCATGGTCATTGAGCAGCCATGCGTTCATCACAGGGGAAGGGTAGGTGTAGTCGTCCGTCGCCACAGCCAGCGTCACAGGCCCATGCTCGGCGATCCAGACGCTGGGCGGACGCGATTCTTCACGGATTTGCTTCCAGACTTGCAGTAGCTCGCCCAGGCATGCCTGGCGGTGCGGATCGTTCATATCGACAGTCAAAAGGTGATGATAAAGCGCGCGCCGCCGCCGATCGACCTGGCGTACCGCACCGCGCCGCCATTGCGGTGAACCAGCTGGCGCACCATGGCCAGGCCGATGCCGCTGCCTTTGCTTTTGGTGGAAAAGAAGGGCGTGAAGATATCGGCGATGACGTCGTCCGGCACGCCGGGGCCGTTGTCGCACACGTCAATGCGCAAGCGTCCTCCGCGCGCCAGTTTCGCGCTCACGGTGACCTGCGGCGCCTTGCCCGGCGCGCTCGCTTCGGCCGCGTTCTGCAGCAGGTTCACCAGCGCTTGCTCCAGCTGGCCCGGATCGGCCATCAATTCGAGCGATCCTGGCTCCACCCGAAAATCGGCGCTGCCGCCGCGCGCCTGCCAGGCCGGGGCGATCAGGGCCGACAGCCGCGCGAACATCTCCTGCACCACCACCCGCTGCGGCGCCGCTGGCGGCACGCTGGCGAGCGCCCGGTAGCCGCTGACGAAATGGGTCAGACTGGCGGCGCGGCGGCCGATGGCGTCGAGCGCGAGCGCCAGGTCGTCCGCCACATCGACCGGCAGGATGGCGCGCACGCCCTGCACCATGTCGCGCGCGCTGTGCGAGAGCGATGCCACCGGCGTGAGCGAATTCATGATCTCGTGCGTCAACACGTGCACCAGTCTTTGCCAGGCCTGCATGGCCTCGGCCGCGAGCTCGTTTTCCATCGGCGTGAGCGCCACCAGCCGTTGCGGCTTGCCTTCCACGCTCAAGACGCTGGCGGTGGCCAGGGCGCGCTCGACGCCTTGCTCGGTGTCGACATCGATCATGCCGCGTCGGCCCGGCACAAGGCCGGCCAGGGTGCGCCGCAGGGCATCGAGGTCGCTCGCGCGGCCGGGCGCCAGCAGGCGGCGCGCATTGGCGTTGAGCGGCTCGGCGCCGCAGGTGCCGCCGGCGCTGTCGACGCGGAACAGGGCGATCGGCGCATGTTCGAGCTGCGATTCGAGCGCCAGCACGCGCGCGGCGAGCAGTATCTGGTCGTGCGGCAGGCCGACCGGCACTTCCAGCGGCGCCACCGCTTGCGCCGACAGGCCGTGGCCGATCATGGCCACGGCCACCAGCGCCGCGAGCGCGCTGGCCGCCGTCGCAAGCGAGAACACCGCTCCATGCGCGCCGGCGCTGACGGCGGCCGCGCCGAGCAGCGCCGTGCCGGCCCAGGCCACGCGGCGCGCGGCGGCGTCAGAGGCCATGCTTGCTGCGCTTGCGGTACAGGGCGGCGCGGCTGATCCCGAGCAGGATGGCGGCATGGGTGATGTTGCCGCGCGCCTGCGCCATGGCGGCGCCCACCGCGTCGCGCTCAAGGGTGTCCAGGGCCAGCATGTCGGCGCCCGCGGCGCGCACAGGCGCAACGATGGCCGGCGCGCCGCCGTGCAGGCCGAAATCGGCCAGGCCGTAGGCACCTGGCTGGCCCAGGATCACCGCGCGCTCGCAGGCGTGGCGCAGCGCGCGCACATTGCCGGGCCAGTGGTGCGCGCACAAGGCGTCGAACGCCTCGGGCGCAATGGTGCCTGGCGCCTTGCCATACAGCTCCCGGTAATGCGCCAGGTAGTGGCGCAGCAGGGCCGGAATATCGTCGCGCCGCTCGCGCAGCGGCGGCACGCGCAGCACGATGGTATTAAGGCGGAACAGCAGGTCGGGCCGGAACACCTGGGCGTCATACAGCCTGGCCTCATCGAGATTGGTGGCGCTGACGATGCGCACGTCGATCGCTTGCGGGCGGTCGGCCCCGAGCGGCGTGACTTCGCGCCGTTCCAGCGCCGTCAGCAGCTTCGATTGCGCGGCCAGCGGCAGGTTGCCGATTTCGTCCAAGAACAGGGTGCCGCCGGACGCCGCCTGGAAGCGCCCCGCGCGGTCGCTGCGGGCGTCGGTGAAGGAACCCTTGCGGTGGCCGAACAACTCGCTCTCGAGCGTCGCTTCGGGCAAGCTGCCCATGTCGACGGCGAGGAACTGGCCGGCGGCGCGGCGCGAGGCCAAATGGATCGCGCGCGCGGCCAGCTCCTTGCCGACGCCATTTTCGCCCAGCACCATGACGTTCGCCTGGGTCGGGCCGACGCTGGCGATCAGGGCGCGCAACTGGCGCATCGGCAGCGAGTCGCCCATCAGCGGATCGTTGGCGGCGGCCGGCGCGGCCGGTGCAGCCGGCATGGCGCGTTGCGCCAGCGCGCCTTCCACGACCGCGAGCAGGCGCGCGTTATCCCAAGGCTTGGTCAAAAAATCGCTGGCGCCGCGCTTCATCGCCTCGACCGCCAGGGCCACGTCGGCGTACGCGGTCATGACGATGACCAGCGGCGGGTCGGGCAGGGCGCGCAACTGGTCGAGCAGCGCCAGGCCCTCGGCGCCGTCGGTGCGGCCGGGCGTGAAATTGAAGTCGAGCAGCACCACGTCGGGCACGCCGCCCAGCAGGTGGCGCGCCAGCTGGCGCGGATCGGCAAGGGTGGCCACTTTGCCCGCGCAGCGGCGCAACACCAACTGCGCCGCATAGGCCACGTCGGCGTCGTCGTCAAGGATCAGGATGCGGGAGGGGTTGTCGGCCATGGCGGGGAGGGTGGAAGCAGGTGCGCCGATTCTAGCAGCAGCATGCCGGCGCCACCAATCAAAACGGGCCGGGTGTCCGGAAGCGCACACCTGCGCTGTGCGCTTTCGCACGAATGCGGCCAAACACGCGGCCATCGCCCCGTGCTGCGCGCATGGCACGGATGTTGCGATCAGTTCCCGCATTACTTCGCAACCCGAGCCGCCATGATTGTTCCGATCGCCCCAGCACCAGAGCGCAGCAGCGGCGCCGCCATGGACCAGCCGTTGCGGCAGCGGCGCGGCAGGCGCGTGCTGCTTGGTGCGGCCATCGTGCTGGCGCTGGCGCTTGGTGCGGCGGCCCTGTGGCAGCAGATCCCGCGCGGCTTGCAGGTGGCGCGCGCCGACGCCCGTATCGCCACCGTGGCGCGCGGCGTGTTCCGCGACGACGTGGCCCTGCGCGCCACGGCCGCGCCGCTGCACTCGGTGATGCTCGACGCGGTCGAATCGGGCCGCGTGGAAGAAGTCTTCGCGCGCGACGGCGCACCAGTCAGGCAAGGCGAGGTACTGTTCCGGCTGTCGAACCCGCAGCGCCGGCTGGACCTGCTGGCGCGCGAGGCCGAACACGCGCAGCAGATTTCGAACCTGACCAACCTGCGCATCGCGCTCGAAGCGAGCCGCATGGAGCGCGAGCGGCGCGGCGCCGAGCTGGCGTTCGCATTGACCCTGGCCGAAAAACAGCACGCGCGCAACGCGGCGCTGGCGCAGAAGGGCTTCGTGTCGCCCAACGCGCTGGAGGATTCGCTGGACCGCGTGGCGCAGCAGCGCCGCCTGTACCAGAGCGACAACGCCGGCTACAAAACCGAGGCCGCCACCCAGCGCGACGCGGTGCGCCAGATGGAGCAGGCCATCGGCCGCCTGGAAGCGGGCCTGCAACTGGTCAACGCGACCATCGACGCGCTGGCGGTGCGCGCGCCGGTGTCCGGGCGCCTGACCGATTTTCATTTGCAGGTCGGCGAGACCGTCAAGCCCGACCAGCACCTGGGCCGCATCGACGACGTGGACCAGTTCAAGCTGTCGGCCCAGGTGGACGAGTATTACCTGAACCGGGTGGCCGTGGGCCGCCAGGGCACGGCCACCATCAACGGCCGCGCGCATGCGTTGACGGTGAGCCGGATCTACCCGCAGATCAAGGACGGCCGCTTTACCGTGGAGCTGGCGTTCGCCAATGGCCAGCCCGAGACGCTCAATCCGGGCCAGGCGGCGGAAGTGCTGGTGACCCTGGGCGGCGCCAGCGAGGCGCTGCTGCTGCCGAACGACGCCTACCTCAACGACAGCGGCGGCGTGGCGGTGTATGTGCTGGACAAGGATGGCAAGACGGCCGAGCGGCGCGCGCTGCGCAGCGGGCGCCGCAACAACAGCCAGGTCGAGGTGCTGGCGGGCCTGGCGGGCGGCGAGCGGGTGATCGTGTCGTCGTACGCGGCCTACGGCAAGGCGGCGCGGCTGCAGTTCACGGAGTAGACTTTTTTTCATAATGGATCGACGCGGAGATGACACAATGAACAACCCCACACCACACCGGAAGGACGGCATGCTCAAGCTACTTAACGTCAGCAAAACGTTCCAGGGCGGCGACGTGCGCACCACGGCGCTCGACCGCATCACGCTCGATATCGACGCCGGCGAATACGTGTCCATCACCGGGCCGTCCGGCTGCGGCAAGTCGACCCTGCTGTCGGTGCTGGGATTGCTCGACACGCCCGACAGCGGCGAGTACTGGTTCGACGGCCAGAACGTGGCCGGCTGGCGCGAAGCGCAACTGAACGGCCTGCGGCGCGGGCGCGTCGGCTTCATCTTCCAGAGCTTTAACCTGATCGAAGAATTGTCGGTGGCCGAGAACGTGGAACTGGCGCTGGAGTACATGAACGTGCCGGCCAGGGAGCGGCGCGAACGGGTCGGGGCGATGCTCGACAAGCTGGGCGTGGCGCACCGCGCCAAACACCGGCCGTCGCAATTGTCGGGCGGGCAGCAGCAGCGGGTGGCGATTGCGCGCGCGCTGGTGGCCAACCCGGCGATGTTGCTGGCCGATGAACCGACCGGCAACCTCGATACCGCGCATGGCGATGAGGTCATGCGCCTGCTGCGCCAGATTAACGCCGAAGGCACCACCATCGTGATGGTGACGCACTCGCCGGCGCACGCGGCGCAGGCATCGCGCACCTTGCGCCTGCTCGACGGGCGCATCCTGGTCGACGCACTGCAAGCGGCGTGAGGGAGCGATGATGATCATGAGGGATTTTCGTATCGGCTGGCGCACCTTGCTGCAGGACCCGGCGTATTCGCTGGTCGTCATCGCCGGGCTGGGGGTGGGCTTTGCGGCCGCCCTTCTGCTGCTCGGCTTCGTGCGCTATTCGTGGCAGTACAACGCCGACGTGCCGGACGCCGACCACGTCTACATCGTCAAGCAGCGCTTCAACGTCGACCCCAAGGCGCCGTGGTTCGACCAGGCGCCGATGCTGCTGCGCCTGGCGGCGGCCAGGGCGCCCGGCGTGGTGGCGTCGACCGCGTACATTCCGACCCGGCCGCGCGTGATGGGGCTCACCGCAAGCATCAACGGCCAGTTGCACGGGATGGACGGGTTGACGGTGATGCCGGGCTTCGCCGATATCCTGGGCCTGCGCGCGCTGCGCGGGAACCTCAAGATGGCGCTGGAGCAGCCGGAAGGCTTTGTCATCACCGAAGAAGCGGCGCTGCGCCACTTCGGCAGCGGCGACATCGTCGGGCGCACCATGCTGGTCGAGGGCAAGCTGCTGCGCGCCGGCGCGGTGCTGCGCACGCCTGGCGCGAACACCACCATCCCGTTCGAGGTGCTGGTGGGCGTGCAGTCGGTGCTGGCCGAGGCGCCGGTGAAAGAGGAGATGATGACCGGTAAAGCCGGCTGGTGGGGCAAGGTGCTGGTGCGGGTCGATCCCGCCGCATCGGTGCCGGCCTTGACCGCCTCGCTGCAGCAGTCCGTCGACCGCTCACCGGCGGTGCAGGACGTGCCGCCCGAAACCAGACAGCGGCTGGGCACGAGAAGGGTGATGGATGTGGCGCTGCTGTCGCTGCGCGACGCCTATTTTGACCGCGACGTGGGCCAGAACGAGATCAGCGCGGTCGGCAACCGCGGCAGCCGCGTGGTGATCGCCGCGCTGGGCGCGATGGCGGCGCTGATCTTGGCCATGGCCGCCATGAATTACGTCAACCTGGCGGCGGTGCGCGTGCTGCGCCGCCAGCGCGAGGTGGCGATCCGCAAGGTGCTGGGCGCGGGCATGCGCCAGCTCGTGCTGCAACTGCTGGCCGAGTCGATGCTGGTGGCGCTGCTGGCGACCGGGCTCGGACTGCTGCTGGCGTGGCTGGCGCTGCCGCTGTTCGCGCAGCTGGTCGACCGCAAGCTCGATGGCATGCTGTCCATCGCCAATATCGGCGCGGCGCTGGCGCTGGGCCTGGCGCTGGGCGCGCTGACGGCGGCGTATCCGGCGTGGATCGCGCTGCGCGTGCGCCCGGGCGCGGTGCTGGCCGGGCGCGGCGACAGCGAGTCGGTGCGCGGCATGCAAGTGCGGCGCGTGCTGACGGTGGTGCAGGTGGCCGCGGCGATGGGCCTGGCCGGCGTCACCTTGGCCATTGCATGGCAAACCGCGTTCGCCATGCGCGTCTCGCCGGGCTTCGATCCGGCGCCGCTGATGATTGTCGACCTGCCCGAGACGGTGCGCGACAGCGCGCGGGCGCGCAGCTTCATCGCGGCCCTGTCGGCCCAGCCGGGCGTGGCCGGCACGGCGGTGTCGGAAGACGCGGTCGGGCGCCACCAGGTGTCGTGGCTGCGCGACCTCAAGCGCCCCGGCGGGATCAGCGCATCGATGGAAATGAAGTCGGTCAGCGCCGCATTTTTCGAGCAGTATCGGATTGCGCCGCGCGCGGGACGGCTGTTTTCGGCGCGCATCGACAAGGAAGACGATCCGGTGCCGCTGGTGCTCAACGCCATCGCCGCGCGCGAGCTCGGGTTTGCCACGCCCGAAGCGGCGCTGGGACAGACGCTGTTGTTTACCGGCTTCGATAACAAGACCCTCGAGAAGCGCGTGGTGGGCATTGCGCCGGAGCTGCGCTTCCAGTCGCTGCGCGAAACGCCGCATGCGATGGCCTACGAATTATGGACCGCCGGGATGACGCTCTCGGTGCGCGCCACGGGCGATCTGGCGCCGGTCGAGGCGGCGGTGCGGACCTTGTGGCCAAGGTATTTTCCGGACGCGATGATCAAGACGCACCGGGCCGACGCGATCCTGGCGCTCAATTACGCGGAAGATGCGCGGGTGGCCAGGATACTGGCGATTGCAACCGCCATCGCGCTGGCGATTGCGGCCTTCGGCACCTATGTGCTGTCGGCGCACACGGTGCAGCGGCGCTCGAAAGAGATCGTGCTGCGCAAACTGCACGGGGCGCGCCGGACCGCCATCGGCCTGCTGGTGGTGCGCGAGATCGGCGCCTTGACGCTGGTGGCGGCGACGATCGGCTTGCCGCTGGCGGGGCTGGCGATCAACAGCTACCTGGCGACCTATGTGGAGCACGCTCCGGTCGGCTACTGGACCTTGCTGTTCGCACTGGCGTCGACCGTGGCTGTAGCCTTGGCGGCGGTGACGCGCCATGCGTGGCTGGCGATGCGCATGCTGCCATCGGACGCGCTGCGGTTGTAGCGGCGAGCTTCACTCAGTAATAGAAAAACAGGTATCTGAATCCGGTAAACAGCGCCATGCCGACGCAAATGCCGAGCACCAGGAGCACGGTCGGATGCACGTTCGGCACCAGCACCGCTTCCTCGGGCCGATCGGGGCAGTAGTGCGCCTTGATGCCCAGGCCGGGTGGGTAGGTCGCCAACATCGACTCCGGGGTTGGCTGCCATCGGTCATCGAACGGGCCACTGAAGCCGATCCGGGTGCTGACGTACTTGCTGCCGTCGACGGTGTACTCGTAGGAGACGACGAAATCGTAGCCCTTGCCGTTTTGCCGCCTTTGCGCCGTCGAGGTGAGGATCACGGCGTCGGCGGTGGGCCAGGCACGGGCGCGCCGGCTTTCGCGCAGGCGCACGATGAACAGGCCGGTGGCGCCGGCCGCGAACAGCAGTGAGACGATGGCGGCGCTCTGTGGATTGAACATCGTGTTTCTTTCATGAGTGGGAAGGGCTGGCCGCCATCTTACAGTGTCGCGCGGCGTGGACCGGCGGCGGCTGTGGTGACCTCGCGCCGCATGTGGATGGTGTCGTAGAACACGCCATCGACGCACAGCGCGCGCGGCTCCTGGCCGAACACCCGAAATCCCATGGAGGCATACAGCGCCAGGGCGGCCCCGTTGCCGGCGGTGATGGCCAGCGTCACCTGGCGCATGCCGGGCATGGCGTCGGCGAAGGCCAGCGCGTGCGCCAGCAACTGGCGGCCGACGCCCTTGTTGCGCCAGGCCGGGGCCACCACCATGCCGCCCACGAAGCCCTTGTGACGCAGCTTGGCCGCACCCTCGCGCCCCACGCCGACGACGCCGACCAGCGCATCGCCATCGAAGGCGCCGAAGCGGTTGCGCGCGGAGTCCGGCGCCATGTGCGCTTCGATGGTCGACAGCGGCGTGTCGCACTCGTCCTCGTAACTGGAACTGAAGGCGGTCGGGCATTCGCGCAGGGCGGCCAGGCGCAGCGACTGGTACGCGGGTGCATCGGCGGGTGTGAGGCGGCGCAGGAGCATGGGCAGGTCGGTCAGTTGAATCGAGTGACAATCATAACCCGGCGGTCGTGGCGTGGCCGCTGGCATCCTGATGTGATCAAGAAAATATTCTTGATGGACAATAGCGACGCATCGCATACCATAGCGACCGTAGCGAAGCGCCGGCCAGGGGCTGGTTCTTGTTCAATTCTTTCTCATGTTTATGATCCCGTCCAAGCGCATCACCACCGTCATCATGCTGCTCATCTTCGCCGCCACCTGGATCAATCCGCCGTGGCCGATGGAACAGGCGCTGCACAGCTCGCTCACGGTGATCGGCTTTGCACTGCTGTGGAGGTTTTCCGCGCGCTGGGGTATCAGCGCGCGCGACTTCCTGCTCATTGCCGTGTTCCTGTCGGTACATTCGATCGCGGCGCGCTGGCTGTATTCGAACGTGCCCTACGATGCGTGGGGACGGGCGCTGTTTCACTTTTCCATCGACCAGCGCTTTGGATGGACCCGCAATCACGCCGACCGGCTGGTGCATTTCTTGTACGGCCTGTGCCTGACGCCGGCCGCCGTCGATTACCTGGCAACGCGGCGCCGGCTGTCGCGGCGGCTGGGATTCTATATTGCCGTCTCGACCGTGATGGTGACCAGCCTGTGGTACGAATGGTTCGAGTTCGCCATCGCGATGACCTTGTCCGATAACGACGCCGAGGCCTACAACGGCCAGCAGGGCGATATATGGGACGCGCACAAGGACATGTTGCTGGCCACCGTGGGCAGCCTGCTGTGGGCCTGGCCGGCCCTGCGCACGGCGGCGGCGCGGCCGGATGGTTCCTCACCGAACCATTAGTCTTCGTCGCGCAAACGCGCGCGGGCGGCCGCAAGCGCCTCCTGGTAGCTGCCCTGGAAGGCGCCGACGCTCGATTTTTCGAAGACGCAGCAAAGGTTCCAGAGTGCGCGCTGTTCCGCCTGGTCTTCGATGGTCAGCCGATCGGTGTCGCTGAAGCGTTGCAGGAACGCGAACAGCACCAGCGATTCATCGCTCGTCAGGGTCAGCGTGACGTGGCTCGGGTCGGATTCGTTCATGTTTTTCTCACAGCGGGTTCAAGACAGGCGCAGCGCCAGCGCTGCCAGGCTGAGCAGCAGCACCGGCAAGGTCAGCACGATGCCAACGCGGAAATAGTATACCCACGATATCCGGATATCCTTGCTTGCCAGGACATGCAACCACAGCAGGGTGGCCAGGCTGCCGATCGGGGTGATTTTCGGACCCAGGTCGCTGCCGATGATGTTGGCGTAGATCATCGCTTCGCGCACGGCGCCGCTGGCGTGGCCGGCATCGATGGCGAGCGCGCCGACCAGCACGGTCGGCATATTGTTCATGAGCGAGGACAGCAGCGCGCTGGCGAGGCCGGCGCCAAACGCCGCGCCCCACACGCCGTGGCTGGCGCACTGATCCAGGAACGCGGTCAGGTAGCCGGTCAGGCCGGCATTGCGCAGGCCGTACACCACCAGGTACATTCCGAGCGAAAACACAACCACCTGCCACGGCGCGCCGCGCAACACCGCGCGCGTGGCGATGCGCTGTCCGCGCGCGGCCACCAGCAGCAGCAGCAGCGCGCCGGCGCCGGCCACCGCGCTGACCGGCACGCCGAGGCGCTCAAGCCAGAAGAAGCCGGCCAGCAGCAGGCCCAGCACCCACCAGCCGGCGACAAAGGTGGCGCGGTCGTGGATGGCGTCGCCAGGATTCTTCAATTGCGCCAGGTCGTAATCGGACGGAATGTCCTTGCGGAAGAACCAGCACAGTACGCCCAGGGTCGCGCCCACCGACACCAGGTTGACCGGGACCATGACCGCGGCGTAGCGCGCGAAGCCGATGCCGAAGTAGTCGGCCGAGACAATGTTGACCAGGTTCGAGACCACCAGCGGCAGGCTGGCCGTGTCGGCCACGAAGCCGGCCGCCATGACATAGGCCAGCGTGGCGCGCGCCGAAAAGCGCAGTGCGCGCAGCATGGCGATGACGATCGGCGTGAGGATCAGCGCGGCACCGTCGTTGGCGAACAGGGCGGCCACGGCCGCGCCGAGCAGCACCAGCAGGATGAACAGGCGCCGGCCATGGCCTTTGCCCCAGCGCGCCACGTGCAGGGCGGCCCATTCGAAGAAGCCGGCTTTGTCCAGCAGCAGGCTGATGAGGATGACGGCGACGAAGGTGGCGGTGGCGTTCCAGACCATGTGCCAGACCACCGCGATATCGGCGACCTGGACCACGCCGGCCAGCAGGGCGGCGAGCGCACCGGCGGCGGCGCTCCAGCCGATGCCGAGGCCGCGCGGCTGCCAGATGACGAGGACCAGGGTGGCGAGGAAGATCAGGGAAGCGGCAAGCACGGCAATATCCTTGGCGGTGGTGCGGACAACAGGAAACCTGCCATCCTCAAGGGACGGAAAGTCAGGTCAAGTTCGGTTCAACGTGCGGCGCGGGCCGCACGCGGCGTTCAGGCGTTCAAGGCGCCGATGCGGTCGAGCTCGGCCTTGAAACGGACCGGGTCGTGTCGCAGCTGCGCCAGCGGCAAGCGCAAAAAGGCCTCGATGCGGGCCCGAATGATGGCGTAGGCCGCTTCGAAGGCGGCCTCGATCTGTTGGTCGGCGCCGCTGACGTGGCTGGGGTCGTCCACGCCCCAGTGGGTGCGCAGGACCGGGCCCAGGTAGGCCGGGCAGGCCTCGCCGGCGGCGCTGCCGCACACGGTGACGACGATGTCTGGCGTGACCGGCAAGTCATCCCACGATTTGCTGCTATAGCCTTCGGTGGAAATGCCCTTGCGCGCAAGCAGGGCGAGCGCGCGCGGATGCAGCTGCCCGGCCGGCTCGCTGCCGGCGCTGATGGCGCGCAGGCCCTCGGGCGCGAGGTGATTGAAGGTCGCTTCGCTCAGGATGGAGCGGCAGGAGTTGCCGGTGCAGAGAAACAGGATGTTCATGCCAGGTCCGATGTGGTTTGCTTGGGAATGAATGCGCAGGGCGCCGCTTCATTTCGATTTTACTGGAAACATCAAAACAATGGAAGTACTGGCGTGAATGTGGGTAATGCGCTACAAACAGAAGGGTGCGAGAAGGGTGCGCGTCGGATGAGACGGGCAGCGTATGATGTTAGCTATCGACAACGAGATCTTCACCGGAGACGCTATGGCACGTCAGGAAGTTACCTACGAGGAGGTTGCGGCGGCAGCCATCAGCTTGCAGGAAGACGGTACACGGGCCAGCATCGACGCGGTGCGCGCGGCGCTCGGCGCCGGTTCGCCCAACGTCATCCACCAGCATCTGCTCGAATGGCGCGCCAGCGAGGCCACGCCGCCGGCGCCGCCCTCGGCGGAGATTCCGCCATCGGTCGCCAGCGCGCTCGGCAACTGGGCGCAGCAGTTCGCGCACGAAGCCGGCGCCGGCGTGCGCGAGGCGCTGGCGCAGTCCGAGAGCGATATGGCGGACTTGCTGGCGTCGAGCCAGCAGCTCGAAGCCGAGCGCGACGAATTGCGCGCGCAGCTGACCGGCATGACGATCGCGCGCGACCAGGCGCTGGCCACGGTGACCGAGCGCGACGAAGATATCCAGCGCCTGACGATGGAGTTGCGCAACGCGCGCCTGGTGGCCACCGACGCCCTGGTCGGCAAGGCGAAGGATCAGCTGGCCATCGAAGGCAAGAACGAGCAGCTGGTGGACTTGCGCGCGCAGATCGAGCGCAACGTGGCGTCGCAGGCGACGGTGTCGGATGCGCGCCTGACTGCCGAGATGGAACTGATCGGCGCGGTGACCGCGCGCGACAATTTCGAGGCCGACATCAAGGAATTGCGCGCCCGCTTCGACGCTTCGAACGCCGAACGCAGCGCCTTGCGGGCCGAACTGGAAGTGCTGCGCTCCCGGCAGTAAGCGGCTAAGTAAGTGTGCAGAAATTATTGTGATTTTTAGCGAACAGAAGCGGATGTTTTGCAAGGCGCCGCTTATGGAAGCTGGAAATGACAAGAATGTATGCGCACTTACTGAGGGCCGTGCCTCATCAGGGTGAGGATGTCGGCCAGGCGCTCGCGGCTGATGCCGTCGCGCTGCTCGATGGCGAGCGGGTGGCCGTTCTGTTCGAGTTCGATGGACGGACGCGCAAATCCATCGCGCAGGCGTACCCTGGCTTTGAGATTGACGGTGGTCGGATACAGCGTCAGCTCGGTATCGAGCCAGCCGACGAACGGGCCGATATGCGATCGCTTCTCCAGGTCGAAGGAGTGTCCCCACTCCATGAAACTGGCCTCGCTCAGCGACACCCAGACGCCCCATATAAACGGTTCGGCATCCCCGTCGACCGGAATGTCGATGCAGCCCCTGACAAAATACGTCGTCTCGTCGATCACGCAATCGTCGCTACCCAATACGGCCCGCGCCGCGCGCTCGCTTTCGGGAATCTGCTCGTAGCTGAGCGGGGCGAGGGCGGCATAGCTGGGAATGCCTTCGTGAATCCCGCCACATGCGGTGCATTTATAGGAAAACATGCCGGAACGCGCCTTTCGATCGATGAAGTAGGCATTCATCTTGTCACGGCGCGCCCGCGTTGGCAATCCTGCAAGACCTTAAGTCCGGTTAATCGACACACCGCCATCGACGAGCAGGCTCGATCCGGTCGTGAAACTGGACGCGTCGGACGCCAGATACAGCGCCGAACGCGCGATTTCCTGCGGCTGCGCCAGGCGCTTGAGCACATACAGGCCTTCGACGAAAGCGCGCGCTTCGGGGGTGTTGACGACGGCGCGCCCCATCGGCGTATCGGTGCCGCCGGGCAGCAGCGCATTGGCGCGGATGCCCTGCGCGCCGTATTCGACGGCGATCACTTGCATCAGGCCGATCAGGCCGGCCTTGCTCGCCGCATACGCCCCCATGCCCGGAAAGCCGACCGTGTGGCCGACAAAGGTCGAAGTAAAAATGAGGGAGCCGCCCCCGCGCTTGAGCATGGCCGGAATCTGGTATTTGGCGCACAGGAAGGCGCTGCTCAGGTTGGTGGCCAGGATGGTGTTCCAGGCGCCGACGGACAACTCGGCCAGCGGCGTGCTCTCGCCCGTCATGCCGGCGTTGTTGAAGGCGATATCGAGTCCGCCGAAGCGGCCGACGGCGACCTCGACCAGGGCGCGCGCGGTGTCTTCGGCGCAGATATCGCCGGCAACCGCGATTGCCTGGCCGCCGCCGGCTTCAATCTCGGCGACCAGCGCGTTCAATTCGGCCTGGCGGCGCGCGCTCACGACCACCTGCGCGCCTTCACGCGCGAACAATTTGGCCGTTTCATAGCCGATGCCGGAACTGGCCCCGGTCACAATTGCCACTTTTCCTGATAATGCGTTCATTTGCCGATCCCTTTTTTGCTGGTTGTCATTCGGATTTCCAGCTTAGGGAAGGCGGTGGTGGCGATCTATCCGTTTCTTGCTGTTGTATGCGCGCCATGGTGCGTCATGGGGCAACCAGGCGGAACCAACCGCAAACCGAGGTGTTTCAAATTTACCGGCACGGAAGATGACATTTGCGATTGAAGCAGCGCAGGGAGCGCTGCGCTATTCAAGGCCAGCTCAGCGAAAACACCCCTTCCCTGGCCGAACCGATGAGCACCTCGCGCGAGCCAGGCACGTAGAGCAGCCGCCGGCTCGACGGCGCAATGCCGGCGCGCTCGTCGAGCGTGGCCACATGGCGCAACTGCGCGTCGAGCAGGATCACTTGTCCCCCTGAAAACAGAATCACCCAGCGGCCCGCGTCGTCGATGACCAGGTCGACCGGATGCCCGAGCGCGCGGGCCGGCTTGGGCTCGATCGCAAACAGCACCGGCGCCATGCGTTCGCCATCCCAGCGCTGCACGCTGGCGCCGACCGCGCCGATGATATTGCGCGTGCTGTTGCGAAACAGCGCTTCGACCCGGTCCGCCGAGATGCGTCGCGCAGCGCCCTTGGCATCGGCTTCGATGATGCCCATGCGCGTGCCGGCCCAGATGCGCCCGTCGGGCCAGGCCAGCAGGCGTCCGCTCGGCTGCGCCTGGCGGTCGGGCAGCGCCACGAAGCGGGTGAGCCCATCGTTGCCCAGGTAGTGCAAGCCGGCCGCGCCGCCGAACGGCGTGCTGCCGGCCGCGATCCAGATGCCGCCGGGCGTGACCGCCACATCGAGCGGCAACGCGCCTGCGTCGAGCGGCACCGCTTGCGCTTGCCCTTGCCGCAGGCGCAGCAGGCCCTGCGACAGCTGCACGGCCAGCACCTGGTCCGGCCCGGCGTAGGCGGCCGGCCCGTACACGGCCGACGGCAGGTCGACGCCGGCGCGCCACTGGCGCACCACGCGCCAGCCGCTGGGGGTGCGCGCCAGCTCCAGCGGGCCGGCGCCCGGCGAACTGAGAAGCACCAGATCGCCGCTCGCTTTCGCTTCCATCGGCAGGGCGTCGATGGGAATTTCGCGCCCCGGCGCGGGCGTCATGGCCAGCGGCGCGCCGTCCGCACCGAGTTGCCAGACAGCGGCATCGGTCGCCACCAACAGGCCCAGGCGGGCGTCACGGATGAGGGCGGTGGCGTTGCTCACGCGGGCGTCGTCGGACAGGGGCCTGGGCTCGCCGCAGCCCAGCGCATGCACGCCGGCGCCGGCGCGCGCGACGATCAGTTCGGGACCCGAATGCAGCAGTCCGGTCACCGGCTCCCTGAAGCTGGCCTGCGAGCAATGGGGATGAAGGCGGCCGTCTTCGTCCAGGGTCATCAGCACATGCCGGCGCGAGGCCGGGTCGGCCGACGGCTGGGTGACCATTACCAGCGCGGTGGAGCGGCCATCCGGCGCGCGGGCGAGGGCGGCAATGCCGACCGTGGCGGCGGGCGCCCCCTCGGCCAGGCGCCAGGTACGCAGCTGGGCGCCGCACTGGCGCGCGTACCAGGGCGATTGCGCCGCGCCATCGACCCGCATGCCGGCCACGTGGAAACAGCCGTCGCCGCGGTCCACCGTGCCGGCCGTGGCCACCAGCGCCCCGCCCAGGCCCGGGTCCCACGCTTGCACGCGCTCGCCGTCCCAGTGCCACAGCGAGGCGCCGGCCTGGCCTTCGGCGCCGTCGGGCTCGCGGGCGGTGAGCTGGAACAGCACCGAGCTGCCCCGGCTGGCCGCCAGCACCAGGTCGGCCGTCATGTCGTGCCCATCCATGCCCGGCGGCGCGATCGCCTTGCTGGCGCCATTGCGCGGGTCGAGCAGGACCAGCCCGGCCTGGGTGCCGGCGGCCAGGCGGCCGTCGGGCAGGCTGGCCAGTTCTTGCACCACGGCCGACGGCAAGCCCTGCCCAAGATCGAAGCGCATGCTGCGCGCCCCGCGTTCGAACCCGATCAGGCCGCCGCCACGGCTGGCCACCCACAGGCGGCCGTCAACCACGGTCATGGCGGCGCCCGCCAGGGGCGGATCGAGCACGCGGCGCGCCGCCGGCGCGGGAGCGGCGGCGGCGGCCTGGCCACAGGCAAGGGTGGCGAGCAGGGCGGCGAGCAGTCGCCCGTTCAGCTTGGAAGGTGTGCGCATCAGTAGTCGGACCCTCCGGTGGTGGTGATGACGGCGTACGGCGGCGGCACGGTCCACAGGCCGGCGCCGGGCGAGGTGGACAGGCGTTCGTTGGCGTCCAGGGCGTCGCGCGTGCGGGTGCGGTAGTACACGCGCGTCAGATGCCCGCCGGCCTGCAAGGTGGTCCACTGGGCCGCGTTCGGGGTCCAGGTGCCGGAGCACTCGGGCGAGGCCGGGGTGGCGGTGTTCAGGTCCACATTGATCCAGCCGCTGTTGACGGTCGAGGCGGGCGAGAAGGCCTGGTCGGTGGACGCTTCGACGATGTATTTGGCGTTGCAGATGGCGGTGCCGCTGACCGGGCGCGCGCCGGTGCCGGTAAAGCGAAAGCGCGGGCCGGTCCAGACCTGGAAGGTCGGCGCCGGGCCGCCCAGCTTGAGGAAGTCGGTTTCGCGATGGGTAATGCCGTCCACCGTCAGGTCGTCGCCGAGATCGTTGTCGTTCATGTCGATCACGGCGTCGCCGCCGTTCTCGCCGGTCGGGCAGATGGCCGCGTCCGAGGTGCCGGGGTCGTTGTCGATGCAGGCCGAGGGCATGGCGAACACGCCGCCCTTGGCGAAGCCGGCCAGCACCTTGTTGGTGGTGTGGTTGCCGTTGTGGGCAAACGCCGGCGGTCCGCCGGGCAGGCCGGAGGTGGCCCATTGCTCGACCATTTCGAGTTCCAGGTCGCGCAGCAGGTTATAGATGCCACGGTCGCCGCCGCCCACCGCCCCGGACAGGCCGGCGTTCTTGAGCGCGCGCGTAAAGCGCACGAAATACTGCGGATGCCCGGACGGCCGGCACTTGCTGCGCATGCCCTCGCGCACTTGCCACAGGATCGCCGAACCGATCTGCATGTCGGCGTAGGGGCCGCTGGCGAGGTCGCGGTGTTCCGGGAAATGGTCGCCCGGCGTGGCGGGATTGAACGGCGTGCTCACTTCGTGCAGGCGCGGCAAGCCGCCGCCCTCGTGATGGCCACGGCTGCCCTGGCAGTTATTGCTGGCGTTGACACCGCCCAGGTTCTTGGCGGTCCAGCCGGCGGTGCAGTTGGTGTTGTCGAAGTGGTCGGCCCAGGCGTCGGCCAGGTCGTGCATCAAGCCCATGCCGACGGGAATCGGGCACGGTCCGATGCCGCACCAGTTGGCCGGGCGGCCGTCGGTGAAGCGCTGCACGGCGTTGTGCGCCAGTTCGTGGCCAACGATGGTGTTGTCGTGGGCGAAGTTCATGTAGTTGGGGGCGTTCGCGGTGCCATCCGAAAAGTTCGGGCAGGCGGCGTCGAAGTAGCCCTGGCAGGCGCCGAAGTCCATGCTGGACCAGGCGTTGCAGCCGGCAGAGACCGATTCGAGGCGCGGATTCCAGGGGTTGGTCGGGAAGGGCGTGAAGATGCCGTGCGAAATCGATTGCTTCCAGTTCAGGTGGAACACGCCGAAATAGTTCACCTGCTGGAAGGCGGGGTTGCCGCCGCTGGCGCAGATTCCGGTGGCGCCGTTGTTGATCGGGGCCTGGTTGAAGTTGGCCAGGGTGGCGCTGCTGCCGCCCAGGGTGCTCGAGACCGACACGTCCTGGGCGTCGAAGCCGTCGGCCTGGTGGTCCACGCGCGAGACCACGCCGGCCAGCTTGAGCGTGTACTGGCCGCCGACCGCCGGGTCGACCGCGAAGCTGCGCACCTGGGACGCGCCGGTGCCGGGATCGCGCCGCCACACCGTGCCGGTGGCGGTGACGTCCGAGACCAGCGGGCGCATTTTGAGGATGGCGCCGGTGGCGGCGTCGGACCAGACCCGGAACGGGACCGGCCGGCCGAAGCTGACGCCCTCGACCACCATGCGCCAGGCGTAGCGCAGCGAGACGCCGCCGGCGGCGTCGTTACCATACGGCAGCAGCACCAGGGAGGGACCATCGCTCACGCGGCGCCCGTCCACGCTGTCGATGCCGCGCACGGTTTTCAGGGCCGCGTACGCCCGCAGTTCGGCCCCTTCGGCGCTTTGCGGGCGCGCGTTGGCGAGGCTGTAGCGGTTGATGAGCGAACCGCGCACGCTGGTGACGCCCTGGCCTTCCCAGCGCGAGGCCAGCAGCAGGGTGTGTTCGATCGGCACGCCGCCTTCGACCTGGATGAAGGGATAGGTGATTTCCTGGCGCTCGATGTCGGCCTTGAACTGGGCGTAGGTCAGGCCGCGCGCGATCAACAGGTTGCGCTCGACATCGTCGGTGGGCGCGCGCTTGCCGAGGAAGGCGTCGACCATGTCGAGGGTGCGCGGGCGGGTGGCCTTTTCGTTGCCCTGGTATTCGGTGGCGAGCAGCTCGGCCACGCCGGCCAGTTGCGGGCGCACCTGCGGCAGGCCGGTTTCGGGGACCCGGCCGAAGCGGCGCAGGCCGCCTTCGAACTTGAGCGCGGCCAGCAGCGGGGCGATCACTTTATCGGCCACCTCGGTGGAGGACAAGGTGTCGGCCAGGGTGGGCGGCACGCGCATGAAGATGTGGCCCATGTCCTGGCTGGGCAGGGACACTTGCGCGCCCTTGGGCAAGGCGCGCAGATCGACCGCCGGGGCGCGGGCCGGCTTGATGTCGGGCGGGTCGATCGAAGGGAACACGATGTCCGCCGGGCCGGGGCCGCTGGCGACGCGGCGCGGGTCGGTGGGAGCGGCGGCGAGGGCGGCGCAGCTGAACGCCAGCAGGGAAATGGCAGCGAACAAGGGGCGCAGCTGAAAGCGGGGCGGGAGCGGGGGTAGAGAGTCCATGTTGCATCCTTCCAGGGAACATCGAACAAGTGACTCACTGAGTATAGGTGGCGTATTTACAGGCAATCTCACACATTGTCACTGTGGTGAAAATGGTAAAAAATGCTAACGCCGCTGGCGTCGGATCCCGCCGGCGAACGCAGGATATGATGAAAGCTATCTATTGTTTGGAGTCAACATGGCAGCATCCCTGGCAACCGCCGCACTTTACTTTCGCGTGGGCCTGGAAAGCGGCGTCCTGCAAGCCGACCAGGCCAGGGCGTGGGCGATAGCGGAGATCGAGCGGATGGACGAACCGCCCGGCGAGATGATCGATATATCCTGGCAACAGCCGCTGGCGCAGCTGATTGCGGATCTGAAAGCGGTGCAAGGCGAAGGGGATCCGGATCTGGCCTGCCGGGCCTTGCTCGGCGTGCTTAGGGAGCACATGCAATCGGCCGACGCCGACCTCGACAGCACGCTTCTCAAGGCGATGATGGTCACGAGCATGTTCGAATTCACCGATCGTTTCGATACCTTCAACAGCATTGACGATCAATTGCAGCAGGCGGTATGCGGTACGTTCGGGACAGTGCAAGAGTGCCGGGAAGACTTCGACAACGCGATGAAGGAAGATGCTTCTGCCGCACTGGCGTGGTAAGCAGCGCCGATAGCGTATCGCCCGCTTATGCGGAACCGGTCGCCAGGCCTGGGGACGCAGCCGGCGGAGGCGACTGGACGAAGTCGATGAAAGCGCGCAAGGGCGCGGGCAGGTGGCGCCGGCCCGCGTAGTATAAAAACGGGCCGGGAAAACGCAGCCACCATTCTGGCAGCACCGGCTGCAGCTGGCCCGACGCCAGGTAAGGCGCCAGCCAGTCTTCGAACAGGTAGATCAATCCGTGCCCCGCCACGGCGGCATGCACCGCCAGGTCGGCCACGGTGGGCGTGACGATCAGCGGCCCGCCCGGGTCGACGGTGAGGGTCTGGCCGTCGCGCCCGAACTCCCATGGATACACCAGGCCGCTGAGGAACTTGCCGCGCAGGCAGGCGTGCTGCAACAGCTCGCGCGGATGTTGCGGCACGCCGCGCCGCGCCAGGTAGGCGGGCGCGGCGGCCAGGGCGAAGCGTTCGGTGCGCGGGCCGATCGGCAAGGCGATCATGTCCTGCTCCAGGCGCTCGCCGTAGCGAATCCCGGCGTCGCAGCCGCTGGCGACCAGGTCGACAAAATTGTTGTCGACCACGATGTCGAGCATGATGTCCGGATACAGTTCCATGAAGCGGCTCAGCATCGGCTGCAGGAAATGGCGCGCCGCGCTGACCGGCACGTTCAGGCGCAAGGCGCCGCGCGGACTGTCGCGCAGCTCGTTGAGTACATCGAGCGCGCTGGCGACCTGCATCAGGGCCGGTTGCAAACGGCCCAGCAGCAGTGCGCCGGCTGCGGTCGGCGCCACGCTGCGGGTGGTGCGCTCCAGCAAGCGGATGCCGAGTTGCGTTTCCAGCCGCCGTACCGCCTGGCTCAAGGCCGAGGCCGACTGTCCGCTGGCGCGCGCGGCCTGGCGAAAGCCGCAGTGCTGCGCAACCAGCGCAAAGGTCGACAAATCGGCCATGGAAGGGAGTTCTGTGCTCATCGGTGCCATCCTCATTGTGCGCAATTGTGTACAGCCCGTGCGCGATTACCCCGATTATCACATGCAATGATCCCCGCTAGACTGTGTGCATGTGTCGACCTGCAAGCGACGCGCAGGTCGCACATCCATCCAACCCCAGCCAAGGATTTTCTGTGAACACCTATTCGCCTTCCCAACACCAATTCACGCCGGCCCACTGCGAGCGTCATTTCAACCGCATCGGTTACGGCGCCATGCAACTGGCCGGCCCGCATGTGTGGGGTCCGCCGGCAGACCGCGCCGCCGCCGTGGCCGTGCTGCGCGAGGCGGTTGAACTGGGGATCAACCATATCGACACGGCCGACTTTTACGGCCCGCATGTGACCAACCAACTCATTCGCGAAGCGCTCCATCCGTACCGCGACGAGCTGACGATTGTGAGCAAGATCGGCTTTCTGCGCGGCGAGGACCAGTCGTGGCTTCCGGCGGCGTCGCCGGCGCAACTGCGCGACGCCGTGCACAGCAATCTGAAGAACCTGGGACTGGACGCGCTCGACGTGGTGAACTTTCGCGCGCCGGGTCTGGAAGGCGCCGATGGGTCATCGATCGGCGAAGCGCTGGCGGTGCTGGCCGCCTTGAAGAAAGATGGGCTGATCCGCAATATCGGACTGAGTAACGTCAATGCGCGGCAGGTGGCCGAAGCGCAGCAAGTAACCGAGATCGTCTGCGTGCAGAATCACTACAACCTGGTCCATCGGGGCGACGATGCGCTGATCGACACGCTGGCGGCGCAGGGCATCGCGTACGTGCCGTTTTTCCCGCTGGGCGGATTTTCGCCGCTGCAATCGGGCGTCCTGAACGAGGTGGCGGCGGCGATGGACGCCAATCCGATGCAGGTGGCGCTGGCGTGGCTGCTGCAGCGCGCGCCGAATATCCTGGTGATACCGGGCACCTCGTCGGTGGCGCATCTGCGCGAGAATGTGGCGGCGGGCGGCCTGCGCCTCGATGCGTCGGCCTTGCAGGCGCTCAACGCCCTGTAAGCACCTGCGTCAAGCGCTCCGCCAGCATCCGGCGCCGTGCCGGCACGGCAGGCCGCAATCGACCCTGCCTGGCGCTAACGGCGTTTTTACGCAAGCGCCGGCCGGGGATAGATGAAATTCGGGCAGACGTCGCCGTCATCCCGGCAATACCGCATGAGCAGCTGGAGCGCCTGTTCCACCTCGCCGTAGCTGGCGAGATGGTCGATCCCTGCCTGGTCGGTATCGCGCTCGCACGACAGCATGGCCGTGGGAACCTGCCGCAGGATGCGCAACAAGGCGTGAAGGAAGTCATCGGCGCTCGGCCAGTCGTAGGGACGCATGCGGTCCAGGCGGGGAAGCAAAGCGATGGTCAGCACATCGGCCGGGTCGGCGTGACGTGACAGCAGCCTGCCCATCAGCACACCGCCGGCATGGCACAGCAGTTCCCCGGTTTCTCCCCATTGCGACACATAGGGCCGAACCGTCATGCCAGCCTCGCCCGCCGGGCAAATGAGCCAGAAGGAATCGGGGGACCGGGTGAATGGGAATGTCGCGGTACGGTTCATCGGCAAGCGCCCTTACTGTTTTTCCATCTGCGTCGCACGGTCGTCGATCATGCCCTGGTCCTGCCCCTGGCCGGCAGGCGTGGCTTGGCCGCGAATGAACTTTTCGACGCCGGCGCCCATTGAACGAGCGCCCCACGCGTGGGGCCGGATGTCCACAACCCCGGCGGTGGCCTCATCTGCCGCCGGCAATATCGAGAAACGAGCCGGTGACATAGGATGCTTCGTCGGAGAGCAGCCACAAGATGGCGTAGGCCACTTCGTCGGCCTGCCCGCCGCGTTGCATGGGGATCATGGAGCGCAAGCGGTCCACCCGGCCGGGCTCGCCGCCGCTGGCATGAATGTCGGTATAAATGAATCCCGGCCGCACGCAGTTGACCCTGATCCCCTCGCTGGCGACCTCCAGCGACAGCCCGGTCGTGAAGGTGTCGATCGCGCCCTTGGAAGCGGCATAGTCGACATATTCCCCGGCCGCCCCCAGACGCGAGGCAGCCGACGACACATTCACAATGGCCCCGCCCGCGCCGCCATTGTTGCGCGACATGCGCCGCACGGCCTCGCGCGCGCACAGGAACTGGCTGGTGATGTTGCTTGAAAATATGCGGTTCAGGCGCGCCATGTCCATCTCCACGATGCGCATCTTGTTTTCAAGCACGCCCACGTTATTGACCAGCGCGCTGACCGTGCCGAGCTGCTCGTCGACGCTGCGAAACAGCCGCACGACCTCGTCTTCGTCGCTGACATCGGCCGCCACCGCGATGGCGGTGCCGCCGGCGGCGTGAATCTGCCCGACGATTGCTTGCGCGGCTGCAGCATCCTTCAAATAATTGACGCAGACGGCATAGCCGCGCGCTGCCGCCTTCAAGGCAGTTGCCGCGCCAATTCCGCGTCCGCCGCCGGTGATGATCATGACCTTGCTGTTCATGGAACCTTCTGTTTTGTTGTCCAACCACGCAGTGTTGGCTTCAGAGCCACCGCCACGACGCCTGTGCCCGGCAACGCGACAGAGGCAAGCACCAGCAAGTTGCCCTCGATGTCTGTCAGCGGGAGACGCTAGCAGGACTGGAAAAAAGTTTCGAACCTGGCATGCTGCTTTGCCGGAACCAACAGCGGCACGAATTCCGGATGGCGCAGGGCGATCCACCAAGCTCGATGTCGCCCATCCTGAAATTCAAATGAATTGCCTCGAAGCATCTTGACCCAGCTCATAGGGATCTGGGCGGCTGAAGCCGCCCCTTTGCAAACGTGCCGCTGAACTCGTAGAATGAGTTATGTAATTTGTTGACTAAACAGGAGCTCCGAATGCAAGTGGAAAGTCGAGTCGAAATCTCTGTGCCACCCGAAAAAATATTCGAGATTTACGCGGATGTCTCTAACTGGAAAACATGGGACCCAGATACCAAAGAGGCGTCGATTGACGGGCCATTCCAGACCGGGAGCAAAGGCAAAATCACTCCGCCGAAAGGAATCACTGTGCCAATGAATTTCATCTCGGTGGTTCCCAACAAGTCGTTCACTGTCGACTCGCAAATTCCACTCTTCCGTATGGTGTTTGAGCACGAGCTCAACGTCACCGCTACCGGTACCGAAGTCGTCCATAGAGTTACTTTTTCCGGTGCATTGTCTTTTCTGCTGGGCCGTATCGTCGGTAATCCGTTGCGTACTGGGCTTCCAATCACCTTGGCATCGCTCAAGCGACTAGCGGAGACTGGCAGGGTTGCTGACTAGCCGGCTGCCCGAGCTGACGTTCTTCGGCCAGTGGCCGCTGTTGGCCGAAAGCAGCATCCGTCCGCAATTTAGAAATTAAGGAGTCAAGTTTCTAATTGCTCCCCACAGAGAGCCGCCTCACATCGAAGCCTACATACGCCCCGATAAACTCGGGATCGTACATTGGGATTGGGAGAGGAAGTAGACATCCGCCACAGTCTGCAAGCGCCGTGAAATCATCTTTGATTTCCACAATTTGACCAAGTGCCTGGTAGCTCCATTCACCGGTACTGTGCAAACGCTTCTCTTGGGCTGGGTTGCCTCCAAATACAGAATCCCAGTTCACATTGGGGTCCTCGTCGAATAGGCACGTGAAGGCAGGCTCGAAGAGCGATCCAATCTTGGGGTACGCTGTGTGACCATACCCTAGACAATTCATCGCACCTACTTCGTTGCCGTTTATCGACAGCAGCGCGAGGCCGCCTTCATCTTCATCGGTGCTGATCAGCAGCGCTTTAGTTTTCATGTACGGCAACACATTCCATTTTTTTCGATCCCATATGACGCTTCTAGCCGAACTCTGCCGTTCGCATCAGCATAACAGGTTGCCGAACTGAAAAAGTCGCAGACTGCACACGGCAGGCCGCTGCCGCCCCAAACCGGACATTCGCGCGGACTAGGAAGTGATCATTTGCGTTCACTGTTGAAAGTTTGTGTGCGCATTCGCAAGGATCAGTTTACTGCCCAATGGGTGGATGTCGCGCTTGTATTCCGGGAATATTGGTCACTTCAGTCTGCCACCTGATCGGTGTGGCCCAAGACAGGCGACATTTGCTGCGCTATCCAAGGATTGGGACGAGTTTGGGTCCACTTCGCTCATTATCTGCATTGCCAAGATCGTTCGACAACTGCGGCAAGCGGACTGTAAATGTACTTCCCATACCGATACCCTTGCTGGCAGCAGTGATCGACCCTCCGTGTAGCTCCACCAAACTCCTCGCCAAGGCGAGTCCGAGACCTAGCCCGCCCTGAGCTCTGTCGGGCGTACGACGCCCCTGCACGAACAGGTCGAATACGTGTGCCAATAGTTCCGCATCCATGCCAATGCCTGTGTCTGACACGATCAATTCTGTTTCGCCCATATCGGCACGTAAGCGCATATTGATGGTGCCGCCATTTGGTGTGAACTTGTTGGCGTTGACGAGGATGTTAGCCACAACCTGGACGATGCGTTTGCGGTCGGCCATGACAAGCACTGGTTCGCGCGGGATGTCGAGCTGCAAGCTTTGATTGTTAGCTTGGACACGCGAGGCAATCTGCTCTGCGGCATCAGTTAAGATCGCACGAAGATCGAGCACGGACGTGTCGAGAGCGATCAGACCCCGCGTGACCCTAGCGACGTCAAGCAAATCGTCAACCAGGCCAGTCATGTGCCGTACTTGCCGCTTGATGACACCAGCCACATGTTGCACCCGTTCAGGATCGTTCGCGACGATTTTGAGCACCTCTGCAGCTGCGCTGACAGGCGCGAGCGGATTTCGCAATTCATGGCCGAGCATCGCAAGGAATTCGTCCTTCGCACGGTTGGCTTCGGAGAGTTTTGTTACCAAGACTTCTCGCTCACGGTGCAGTTGTACCAGCAAGTGGCGTTCGGTCGCGTCGCGTGTGAAACAACGGGTGTAGCGCAAGCGGCCATTCTCGAAGCAACCGTTTGAACTGATGACCACATGCTGGATTGAGGCGTCCCTGCGATTTAGCCGCGCTGGCTCGTCAAGCAAAGTTTGTCCTTGCTGCAGTCGAGTCAGGATGGACGCGATGACATCGGAGTCGGTATGGAACTCCGAGATGTGATGCCCCACATATTCATCCCATCGGTAACCGAGCATCGCTAGTTCGGCCTTGTTGGCCCAGAGGATCGTACCGTCTGGTCCAACGCGGTGCAGGGCTTCGGCAGCGTTCTCTAGGAAGTCCATTAATTCCCGCTCGCGGTTCTGCAGTGTCGCTTCCGCTTCTCTGCCTCGGACAACCTCACAGCGCAGGGCATGATTCTCCTGCTGCAGGATGGCGAGCTGTCGAGACACATCTGGATTGCTCTTCTCTAGAGCCTGGGTCGAAGGACAGACATGGTCATGCGCGAAGCAAATGCGTTGAAACGCAGCAGCGTCTCCGACCCTCGAAAATTGTTGCCATGGGTAGGCACAAAAAAGCGCAAATCGGCATTCCCGAGCCAAGCTGTTCCACAGTTCTTCAAGCCGCACTGCTGCGTTATACAGGCCGCGGGAACATAGTACAGCGACCATTTCACCAAACGCGTGAACTACTGTTCCAGAATCACAGGCACTGCGGACGACACTGCCGACCGTGCGGTCAAACAGTCGCTCGTCCGGCCAGTCGTCGACCATGAACAGCGGTAGCGTGTCTTCCGCATTCAGGACGATCAGGTGCTTTAGGGGTTGTTCCTCGCCGTTCAAGGAAGCCAGCCCTTGCAGCTGATCTTGTAACGCGATTATGTGATCGTTGGTAGCAATGACAATTGCCGTGCCACTAGTGCGCAATCCCTGCTCAATGAACTCGGCAACTTCGCTCAGAAGCGTGACCTCGTCTTGGTAGAAGCGTACGAAATGAGATGGAGGATGAGATTGATGGAGAGTCGGATTTTGGAGTTGCGTGGACATACGTGTCCCCTTACATTAGCGTAGGCAACACACCTATAACGAGCAATTGTACCAGCCGATACACGTCAAAATGTGACAATTGCTCCCCAGATCCACACCCGGTTTGATTTTGCGCTACCGATACTGGATTGATTTGATCTTGTGATGTCCGCTTTTGGCCGAATTCGGCCGTTCGCGTCAGCATAACAGGTTGCCGAACTGAAAAAGTGGCAGACTGCACATGACCGGCTGGTACCGACCCATAGCTGACCTTCGCGTTAAACCTTCCCAAGCTTTTATGACGGCCGCGTGGAGGGTACTTCGGGCAACACGGACTGTTGTGGAGGTAAAGTGCCCAAAATCTGCGCACAGATCGAATCCAGACGACGGCATCTAACGGCACTACACGCGACCATTCGACCTTCCCCGCCAATGAAGGATGAGGCGCGAACCCGAAGAATTGGCCTGGCCCACGACAAATTCCTTTCTCATTGAGCAAGGCGATCCCTCGACTTAGCAGATTCTGCTCCTGCCATTCAAGGGTATTCATCAACTCGCCAAACTGCCGTAGGTCGGTCGCAACCGGATGCAGGCCGCCTTCGAGCACATCCAGCCTCACCACCTCGCCTGACCTATGCTCGAAAAAGAGGTCGCCAAACGCCGAAGCGCCTATCGGGCGAATCTGGCCAACCTTCAGTCCTGACCATTCCGAGAGCAGTGCGTGGAAGTCGAGTAGTGATGCATCAACGAATAGATCGTCCCAAGTCAGTTGGTTCATAAGTAAGATTCAAAGTTGGCCGAGGTCGGCGAAGGACTGCTCCTGGCCGACAGCTGCCGATTGTACTCGACGGCTGCGGTATGGTTCGATCTCGGCAGCTGCCGCCCCATTGCGGACGGTCGCTCAACAATCGTCAGTAGCTGAACGGCGACGCCCTAAATCAATCCATTCGGCAGCACCTGTTGTATTGGGGTGAAATTGACGGGACTGTCGTTCCTATTTAGTGGCTGCGTCGATCAGCTTGGCGAGCTCCGCCTTGCCTTCTGCCGGCCAGCCGATACGCCGGTCGACCACTTTGCCTTTGCTAAGTAGATAGAAGGACGGAATTCCGGTTACTTCAATTGCCTGCCATTCCTGTCCGCTGTAAGGCACGCGTATTGGCATCGTGGGATTGGCCGCGTTCCATTCCGTGATTAGTTGCGTCTCGATGGGGGCACTCGGTGCTGTGACCAGCACGACATTTACTCCATGCAACCGGGCCTGGAGTGCGGCATCGTCGTGGACGGCTTGCAGGGCGTTGGTCGAATTATGGCAGCCGGCGCCGACGACCATTACGAGTTCCTTTCCGGACTGAAGCGGCAGGGAAATTCGGGTCAAGGAATTACGCACCGCGTCGTATGCGAACACGCTTCGGCCCTTAAAACTCGGGCCGAGCGGATCGACTACCTGAGGAATGGGCAAATCCGCGATGTGTGGCCGGATGGAGACAAAGGCGCCTGCCTGCTCGAATCGGCGTGCTGCTAACATGGCGTAAAGCATGCTGTCATCAAGCGTTCGGCGGGTATCGATACCACGTGCAGTGAATTCACGGTGCACCCGCAGCATGTCGTCGAGCGCTGGTGACGCCGGGTTGCCGGTGGCTGCTAGGCTTGCGGCGTCGAATAGGGGCAAGAGATCGCCAAGAGGTTGAATTGTCAGCGTTGCGGGGTTCAAGCGCGCTCCGAACAATTCCTGGTAACGCCGCAGGACTGCCGGCGCGCCTGTCTCGGTTGCCGGCGCCGTGACTTCGGCGCGCCGCGTATTGTCCGCATCCGCGAATTTCCGGAGCGATTGCAGGTCTTGCTCCACCTGCGCGAATGGCGGGGAAAGGCGCAGTGGGGGGCCGACCAGCTTCTTTTCCAGCATGGGCAGGTAGTTTTCTGCATCGAGGAAGCGCAGAACCGCAGCAAGTTGCTCATGGTTGAGCTCACGGATCAGGGGCGCGGTACCGAACCCGACCAGCCCATTTCCACTCCACTGCATTTGCCGGATGGCCTCGCGCTTGCCGTAGGCCGTCAGCGCGTCCAGTGGCGTCGGCTTGCTTGACGCGAGTGCCTCGTTCAGCACTTCTTTCGTGCGCACGACTTCCGGTGCAGTCGCGGTGACTGCTAACTGAGCCCACGCACACGTGCCTAGCTGACAGCACAGGCAGAATAGGAGCCCATCCCAGAACCTTATTTGCGTCGGCATCGCATCCTTCACATCTGTTAGTGTTGCTGAATGATCTAGTCACGCCTGCTCGGTTTTGGCTGAACTCGGCGTTTAGTATACGGCCGGTAGCGCCCCATTGCAGACATTCACTCAAAGGCCAGAAGGCACCCCAGTTCCACCATTGAACTTGCTGATCGTCCACCGCTCCGGGTCAGAATATTCGTAAGTCAGTTCGTACGAAAGATCAGGATTGAGCACGACCAGTGCTACCTTAACAGGCCGTGTCGCTTCCAGCGTTTCAAATAGTAGTGCAGCGGTTTCGGTCACCCAGTGGAAGAAGATTTTGTGTTCCAAAACGTTGACAATGCTTGTCCCGGTTAGTCCGACATAGGACGCTTTTGCTTCAGCAACTCCAGTGCTCTTGGCGATACGAAGGAAGGCGCGCTGCCAAGTTGGGTTGATTGTGGCGACTTCCTTTGCGAATGCGACCACTAGCTCGACTGTTAGAGCTGCGTTATCTTTGAGGTCATGCATCGATAGCTTTCACAGCGTTTTGTTGTTGAGAACCTGGCTAAATAGGAGATAAATATATTATCCGAGACCATACGCGATTGGCCGGCCTCTGCCGATTGTACTCGACGGTTACGGTGTGGAGGCTTCATCGGCAACTGCCGCCCCAAACCGGACTTACGAAATTTTACAAAACTCATCCGAAGTGTGGTTTAAGATTGAGCTGGGTCACGACTGACCGCTTCTGGCACAGAGGGGTTGGCGAGCACCCGGCGTCACTAGTGAATCAGCTCACGCCACGGATCTGGAAGAAGATGTTCCCCGCGAATCCGTTCAGGTCGGACTTGCATGACCTCGGCGGCCGACGCAACTGCGCCGCCGCGTGGTCGCTTACGTGCTAACAATACGGGCCCGACTGAGTTGACGGCATTACAATACTGGTTTTCCATCAACGTAGTACCTCAACCCATGCCCCAAATCCGCCCATTGCCACTTGAACTGGCCAGCGAAATCAAGGAGTTTCAACAGATCGGTGCCGACGCCATTGGAATCGACCAAGGCGCGGCGCCGGCCGAGATCGTCCGCATGATCAAGGAAAAGGCCGCTCACGTGCGCGACGAAGGCCAGGTGCTGGACGAGGATGCGACCGTTGCTCTGGGCGTGCTGCTCGGGGAACAATATGTGCGCGAATTCGGCTGGCACTGGGCGCACGTCAACCATGAGGATGATGGTGATGACGACAACTATTTCGTCTGCGTGCTGCCCGCCGACAATAGCCTCTCGACCAATCCAATCGGCTGGGTCAGTTCCGTCGTCTCGCAAGAGAAGCCAAATAACATCCTGCTGCACTTCAATATGGTCTCGGCGAATCGGGTACCGCCGGCCGCACCGGGCCAGGCGCTCGGCTATCATTAGTTGTAGCGGCTTGCGTCTGAAAAGGGCCTTGCTCGCATTTGACGTGTTTTCCGGCTCGAATTAATTGCGACTGACGGTATGGCCGTGCTCATGCTATTTGCAAACGTGCTTGCAATCGACCGAGCTGGCTCGCATTCGACGACGACGTGCTCGCGCTAACTGTAAAGGAAGCCTACGCGTTGAATGGCAGCTTACGCCCCGTTGCAGACGTTCGGATGGCTCGGTGTACCGGTATTTTGCAGCGCGCTTAATGTCTACTGAGCGACTCCAGAACTTTAATGTCGTAGCCCGCCTCTTGAACAGGCCTACTCAATGGTGAGACCGTTATCTCGAACGACGGCGGCTGCATAGGTGACCCAGCAATTTCTGGATAAGAAGTATGATAAATGACCCATTGCCTAGGATAGTTCTGATTCTTTGACGGATCTTGTCGCGGTCGAACCCATTCTTGATCGCGTACGCCTCGCGCGCACGTGTTTCTGCCCGAATCTATCGTGAAAATGTCACCTGGCTTCAGCTTCCCTTTGAAAGTCCGATCCACGCGAAATTGAGCGCGTTCGAGTTCCATCTTAAAATTTGGGTCAAGCCGCGCAGACTCGGTTACTGTTCTCACGTCTATTACCGTGGCCACGACGACAAATTGCGCGTTGTCAAAGTTCTGTTTAACTCGACGTGGCGAGTCCACCCAATATTTTTGTCCCAGAGGTTGACATCCAAACGCGTTCGTCACTGCTAGACCTAGTGCAATAATAGCAATTTGTAATCGCATAGTTCCTTAGCTAGTGAGGGTCCGCTTTTGGCCGACACCTGTCGATTGTACTCGACCGTGAGAAACCACCCTGAAAGGCGGGTGCAGCCCGAAAACGTCGCGCGACAATTGCCGACATTGCTAGCATCGATGACGCCGAACAGGCCGGCGCTGCGCTCACGGACCGATTGGCTGGTCCCGTTGGAATTCCAGCACCGCTAGCCGCGTTTCAATCTCGTTGACGCGACCGGGGAAGCGCTCGCGATCAATCCGCGTGAGTACCTGGCGCAGCTCGCGCTCGGAGTACCTTGCGTAGTCGGGAACGCCCGGATGCGCCGGCCTAATACGGTTGACCTGCGGCACCGTGTCCGGCTCCGCAAGCAGTGTCCTGACGCCGGAAACGAACATCCAGACGCCGCCAACGACCATCGCTACCGCCTCCCCCTGCTCCCATGAATACGGTTCTGCTTGAAATAGGATAAACACACCGGCTAGGACCAAGATCGGCCCAGTAAGCCATGCTGGTAGTCGTTCCCACGGCAAAAAAGCAAGCCCCATCGACACCTCCAGCATTGTTGAATCAAGTACTGTCGCGGCAGCTGCCGGGCGATCGCCCCGTACCGTGCGCAGCGATACGCGTAATTCGAAACACTTCCAACTCGCCAATATACATCGTCATCCGGCCTGAGGTAAGAACGTGCTGTTTGACGCCACGGTCCACGATCGACCACTTCTGGCCGATCTCTGCCGTTCGCGTCAGCATAACAGGTTGCCGAACTGAAAAAGTAGCAGACTGCACATGACCTGCCGGTACCGCCCCCGAAGCGGACCTGTATGCGCGCGCTCTACTCTGCGCTTCCCAATGGATAAAGTGTAGATATGTCTGCTGGACGGTTTGTTAGCTGAAGGTCACTGAAGCCTGTCAATCGATAATGTTCCAACCACACATGTCGGCAAGTAGCGCAGCCAACCCAAACAATAATCGAACCCTTTTCTGAGGATGAAGGCGGTGCTCGATCAAGCTCACCGCTTCCACAAACCGGGCAGGTGGCTCCTTTAGCTTCAGCGTAAAGTTCCGAAGCAGTTGCAGGTAAATTCATATCGATCCAGGAAGAGGTGTTGATGGATAAGTAGCGCTACAGTCGAAAGCTTAGCGGATGACCGCTTTTGACGAAAGCGGAAGTTCCATACGCATGTCCGCCTCGGCGCCTTGGGTCTCACTTTATTGTTTTGTGTCCGACTTTATTGTTTTTTCACAACAGATTGTCGCCGAATAAAGGAGTTTGACACTATCGCCCCCATTCAACCAAGGATTTATGCTCAACGGCCACCCTGGCATCGAAGAATAGCGTTTGACACCACGCCCAGCAATGAACCCGGAGCTCCCGTTGTTCTTACTGCCCAGCGCGTCATCGCCTCCCATGTGAATTTTGCATAAGCATTGTCGTTGCCACCTGTTCATGGGAATATTGTGTCATGCGACGGCTGGAATTCCCGGGCCGTAAGGAAAAAACGACGTGAACACCAGACACCTGCTCTTCGCATTTGCCGCACTGCTCCCGCTCGCCCCCCATGGCGCGGCGCAGGAGTCGCCGACCTTGCGAAAAATCGCGGAAACGGGCGTCATCAGCATTGGCTTTCGCGACAAATCGATCCCGTTTTCCTATCTCGACAAGCAGCAGCGGCCGACCGGCTATTCGATCGAACTGTGCTATCGCATCGTCGACGCCATCCGCACCCGGCTCAAGGCGCCCGGCCTGGAAGTGATGCTGCGCCCGGTCACCTCCGCCAACCGCAGCGCGTTCATGCTCAACGGCATCGTCGACCTTGAATGCGGCTCGACCACCAACACGCTCGAGCGGCAAAAGGAGGTGGCGTTTTCAGTGACGACCTTCGTCGCGGCCACCAGCCTGGTCGCGAAAAAGGCAGCCCGCATCGATTCGCTGCAAGCGCTCAAGGGCTCGACCGTCGTCTCGACGGCCGGCACCACGGCCATCAACGCGCTGGGGGAAACCGCCCAGGCGCAGGGGCTCGACCTGCACATCATTCCGGGCAGGGATCACGCCGAAGCGTTTTCGCTGGTCGAGGCCGACCGCGCGCTCGCGTTCGTGATGGACGATGTGCTTCTGCACGGGTTGGTCGCCGCCGCCAAGGACCCGGGCATGTATGCCATCGTCGCCACCGACTTGCCGGTGCAGCCGTACGGGATCCTGGTGCGCAAGAACGACCCCGAGTTCAAGAAACTGGTGGACGAAGCCATCGTCGCGCTGTTCAAGTCCGGCGAAGTGCAGCAGATCTACCGCAAGTGGTTCGCACCTCTCCAGCTGCCGATGAGCCCTGCGCTGAAAAAGGCGATTGCCGCCCCCACCGACTCGGGCGACCCGGCCGCCTACCGCTAAGTAAGTGTGCAGAATTTATTGTCATTTATAGCGAACAGAAGCGGATGCCTGGCAAGGTGCACGCCGCGACGCAGTGCGAGCACTGCTAGCGGTGGGCAACGCAGCAAGGCGCCGCTTATGGAAGCTGGAAATGACAAGAATTTATGCGCACTTACTTAATCCTCGAACAGATTTTCCGCCGTCCCGCAGCAGTAAAACGCGTCATGAACAATGGCGTCGCCTGCAAAAAACCCTCGTCCCTTTAGGAGATCGCATGCTTCACAAAAATCCCGCGCAATCGATGATCGCGCTGTTTGGCCTCTTGTTCTGCATGGCCTCGGCCACGCAGGCGCAACATGCCGCGCCCAAGCTGGCCAACGTGACCATCCTGGCCACCGGCGGCACCATCGCCGGCTCCGGCGCCAGCAGCACCACCACGGTCGGCTACACCGCCGCCACGGTAGGCGTGCAGCGCCTGATCGCGGCGGTGCCCGAACTGGCCAAGGTTGCCAACGTCAACGGCGAACAGGTGTTCCAGATCGCCAGCGAGAATATGACCAACGAGCACTGGCTCACCTTGGCCAAGCGCGTCAATGTACTGCTGGCCCAATCGAACGTGGACGGCATCGTCATCACCCACGGCACCGACACGCTGGAAGAAACGGCTTACTTCCTGAACCTGGTGGTCAAGAGCCGCAAGCCGGTGGTGCTGGTGGGCGCGATGCGGCCATCGACCGCGATCTCGGCCGACGGCCCGATCAATTTGTACAATTCGGTGATGCTGGCGGCCAGCCCCGAGGCGGTCGGCAAGGGCGTACTGGTGGCGATGAACGACCAGATCCAGTCGGCGCGCGATGTGACCAAGGTCAATACCTCGACGCTGGACTCTTTCCGCACGCCGGAACTGGGCCTGCTCGGTTATATCCAGGGCAGCAAGCCATTCTTCTATCGCCAGCAAATGCGCAAGCACACCACCGAGACCGAGTTCGATATCGGCGCGCTGCAATCGCTGCCGCAGGTCGACATTGTGTACGGCTACGCGAACATGAATCCGGTGGCGCTGGACGCCTTCATGGCGGCCGGCGCGAAGGGCATCATCCACGCCGGCGTGGGCGATGGCAGCCTGGCTGGCAAAGTGGTGCCATCGTTGAAGGCGGCGCGCGCCAAGGGTGCGGTCATCGTGCGCGCCAGCCGCGTGGGCCAAGGCATTTTGGCGCGCAACGGCGAAGCCAATGACGACGAGCTGGACTTCGTGGTGGCCGACACCCTGAATGCGCAGAAGGCGCGCATCCTGCTGATGCTGGCGCTGACCAAGACCACCAGCACCAAGGAGATTCAGCGGATGTTTTATACCTACTAAGTTCTGCCTGGGAGCCTGCCCTGCAAGGCAGGCGAGCCGCCAGCCGCTACTGTGCGAAATTGGGTTCCCGCCTGCGCGGGAACGACGAATTAACGGTATCGAAATGGAATCTGTTCGCGCCGATTAGTCAGACACTAGAGCGCGCCAATTCCCCGCTCGCCGCCCGGCGCCGGCCGGAAGTCGTCGATGACGATGCCGTGCCGGTGCAGCTTGTCGTACAAGGTTTTCTTGCCGATGCCGAGCGCATCGCAGATCGCTTGCGGACGTCCGCTGTGCTGTTTGAGCGCCTGTTCCACCAAGGTCTTTTCGACCATGTCCATCTGCTGCGCCAGCGTCATCGGGGCCGCAGCCGCATCGGCGGCGCCCAGGTGCATCCCCGGCAGTCCCAGCACGAAACGGTCGGCCGCGTTGCGCAGTTCGCGCACGTTGCCGGGCCAGTCGCCAGCCATCAACTTGAGCATGTCTTGTCCGGCCAAGGCCGGGGCATCGCGCCCGTAGCGCAGCGCCGCCTGCAGCGAAAAATGTTCGAACAGGATCGGAATGTCCTCGCGCCGTTCGCGCAGCGGCGGTAGTTCGAGCACGGCGACGTTGAGCCGGTAATACAGGTCGCTGCGAAACTTCCGCTGCATGCTCAGTTCCTTCAGGTCGCTCTTGGTGGCGGCGACGATCCTGAAGTCGACCGGCACGCCCTGGTTCGAGCCGAGCCGCTCGATCTTGCGCTCCTGGAGCGCGCGCAGCAGCTTGACCTGAAGCGCCATCGGCATGCTTTCAATTTCATCGAGCAGCAAGGTGCCGCCGTCGGCATGCTCGATCTTGCCCACGCGGCGCTTGCTGGCGCCGGTGAACGCGCCCGCTTCATGCCCGAAGATCTCGCTCTCGAACAGGCTTTCGGGCAGGCCGCCGCAATTGATCGCGACGAAGTTAGCCTTGCTGCGTTTGCTGTGCTCGTGCAGGCAACGCGCCACCACTTCCTTGCCGGTGCCCGTTTCGCCGAACACCAGCACGTCGGCCGGCGTATCGGCCAGGTTCAGTATCTGGCGCCGCAGTTCGCGTATCGCCGGCGAGTTGCCGAGCAAGGTCGCCTCGATCCCGCGCCGGTCCTGCAACTGGCGCTGCAGCGTGTCCACTTCGAGGCGCAGCGCGCGCTTTTCCATGGCGCGCGACACCACCTCGACCAGGCGCTCCATCGCGAACGGCTTCTCGATGAAATCGTAGGCGCCGCAGCGCATTGCCTCGACCGCCATCGAGACGTCGCCATGGGCGGTCACCATGATGACCGGGATGGTAGCGTCGAACGCGCACACCCGGCGCAGCAGTTCGAACCCGTCCATGCCGGGCAGGCGCACGTCGCTGATGAAGACGCCGGCAAAGCTGCTGCGCAGTTGCCCGAGCGCGTCCTCGGCCGACTCGAATGGCGCCACGTCGAACCCGGCCAGCTCCAGCGTTTCGGTAACGCTGCTGCGCACGGCCAGGTCGTCTTCGACGAACACGATGGTGAAACCTTCATACATGACTTGTTTCCTCTACTAGTGTCAGGTCCAGTTCGAAGGCGGCACCGCCTTGACAATTCGAGGCGCGCAAGGTGCCGCCGAAATCGCGCACGATGTCGGCCGAAATGGCCAGGCCCAGTCCCTGGCCCGGCAGCTTGGTGCTGAAAAACGGCTCGAACAGGCGCGCCATCACGGCTTCCGGAATGCCGGCGCCGCTGTCGCTGACCTGGATGTGCGCGCGTCCGCCCGCGCTCCACAGGCGGATGGCCAGGTTCTTGACCGGCGCGCCCTGCATGGCGTCGAGCGCGTTGGCGCACAGGTTGATCAGCACTTGTTCGAGCCGGTTGGCGTCGCACATGGCGCGCACCGACGGCGCCAGGTCCAGCTGCACGCAGGCGTGTTCGGTGCGGATCCGGTTCTCCAGCAGCTGCAAGGTATTGTCGACCGCCTTGGACAGGGTGAGCGGGGCCATGGCCAGGGGCGTCTTGCGCGAGAAGGACTTGAGCTGCTCGGTCAGGCGGCCCATGCGTTCAGTCAGGTCGCTGACCGAGCGCAGGTTTTTTTCCACGCGCGCCAGGTCGCCGCGCTTGAGCAACAGCTGGGCATTGAAGGAAAGCGAGCGCAGCGCGGTGAGCGGCTGGCTGATTTCGTGCGTGATACCGGCCGACATCTGGCCGAGCAGAGCGAGTTTGCTGGCGTGTAGCAGGTCGTCCTGGGAAGCGCGCAACACCTGTTCGGCGTGTTCGCGTTCGCCGATTTCGCGCAGCAGTTCGCGGTTCATCGCATGCAATTCGGCGGTGCGGTCGGCAACGCGCAGTTCCAATTCGTCGTGCGCGCGCTGCAGCGCTTCGCGCGCGTGCAGGCGGCTCGCTATCGCGCGCCGGCGCATCGCCACGAACATCGCGAGCAAACCGAGGAACCCGGCCAACAGGCCGGCGACCACGGCGTTTTGCCCGGCCTGCAGCTTGACCGGCGCGGCATTGGTGAGCGTGAGCAGGCGCCAGCCCTGGCGCGCCATGGGCCGGCTCTGGCTTGCGTAGCGGGTCGATGGCGCGGCCGGGTTCAGCGCGCGCCACGCGACGACAGGCTTGCCCTGGTCGATGGCCTGGAGGTCGGCCTTGCGGTTGCGCCACTGGGGCGCGGACGAGAGAACGATCACGTCTTCGGCGTCGAGCACCATGAAAAAATCGTTGTGCGACTGCGCGGCCGACGCGACCCAGGTCGACTCGATCGGGTCGAGGCTGATCTTGACCACCACCACGCCGAGCACCAGGCCGCCTTGCAGCACTTGCTGGGCAAAATAGTACTCAGGCGAGTTGCGCGCCGCCGCGCGCGAAAAATAGCGCGCAGGCCCGCCCTGCATGGCGCCGGAAAAATACGGCAGGGCTGCCAGGTCCATGCCGACGCTGGTCTCCGGCTGGTACCAGTTGCTGGCCGCTTGCACCAGGCCCGCCGTGTCGAGCACGAAGATGGCGAGCGAGCCGGCGCGCGCGTTCAGGCTGGTCAGGCGCTTGTTGGCGCGCTCGCGCAGGCCGGCGCCGCCCGGGTTCTTCAGCAGGGCATGGACGTCATGATCGAGGGCGACGATGCCGGGCAGGTATTCATGCCGGCCCAGTTCGCTTTCGAGGGCCGCCGCGTACAGGTCAAGCTGCTGCGCCTGGACCTCGCCAAGCTGCGCATAGCCGCGCCGTTCGCTCCATGCATACACGAAGACGACGGCGGCGCAGAGGCCGATGATCGCGGCCCATGCCGCGAATGTGCCCGCGGAGCGGGAAACGGCGAATTGTCGGAACGCCTGCAAGGCTCACCTCGGCGCGTGTGGTTAGGGGGGCTCGAAAATTGCGCCGCGCAGTAAGCTTGTTCGAGGTCCCCGTGAGTGTTGGCGCGGTCCGGCGAGAGAAGGCGGCTGCGCTCTATCTTACTCCAGAAAATTCTGCCGGATATCAATTTCGGCAATAGCCAAAAGATCAGGTTTCTAAATCCACACGCCGGGAAACGGGTTTGTGTGGAATACCGCACGCGCGCTGCCGATTGGCGCTTCCCGAGAATTGAAAATATCTATTCCAATCAAGGCGGTGGAGCGCTTCTCGGAATATTTACATTGCTGGCATGCAAACTGCTATGGATAGGAGGCAGGGATGGAAACACATGTCGAATAATCGGCAGTGCAATGGGTGACGGACAATCGCGCCGCCCCATTAAAAAATATATAAGAGCAGGAGACAGCAGTGGATATGAAATGGGTCGAAGACTTTCTTTGCCTGGCCGATACGCGAAGCTTTTCGCGTTCCGCCAGCGAGCGGCACTCCAGCCAGCCGGCATTCAGCCGGCGCATCCGCTCGCTTGAAACCTGGCTCGGCGCCACGCTCGTGGACCGCAGCTGCAACCCTCCCTCGCTAACGCCGGCAGGCCACGTATTCCGCGGCCATGCACTCGGCATTATGCAACAGGTCCACAAGGCCAAGCATATCCTGCGACACGCTTCGGATTATCCCGGCGGCGCCATTTAGATAACTCGCCAGCGCGGCAATTCAGCTGTTCCATGCACCGCATGGAATGGACCGGTATTGCCGGTCAAATATAAAAAACGATAAACAATTAAGGAAACAAATGAATAAGATCATTATCGCCATCATGGCATCGAGCCTGGTTCCGGCGGCCGCCATGGCGCAGTCGGCGGTGACCGTGTATGGCGTGGCCGACGTCGGATTCGTGCGCGAAACGGGCGGCGCGGAGGGCAGTGTCAACACGATCAACAGCGGTGTCGCCTCCGGTTCGCGGCTGGGCTTCAAAGGCACGGAAGACCTCGGCGGCGGCGTCAAGGCCTACTTCGTCCTGGAAAACGGCATGAAGATCGATACCGGCAGCGCGGCCCAAGGCGGCCTGCTGTTCGGACGCCAGGCCTACCTGGGCGTGTCCGGCCAGTCCGGTGCGGTCAGCTTCGGGCGCCAGTATTCGCCGTACTACCGCGCCATGCGCGACATCGTCGATCCGTTCTGCGACGGTCTGGCCGGCCAGGCGGGCAACATTACGGCCTCGAACGCCCGCCTCGACAACATGGTCGGCTACGCGTCGCCGACACTCTATGGCTTTGCGGCGGAGCTGGCCGTGGGCGTCGGTGAAGTGCCGGGCAATTCAGCCGCCAAGCGCGCCTACAGCACGGCACTGTCGTATACGGCCAAGACCCTGGTCGTCACGCTGGGCTGGCATCAGCAGCAAAATGCGCTGGCCTCCGACAGCAGCGCCAATACCCTGCTCGGCGCCAGGTACGACTGGGGCGTGGCCGAGGGGCACCTGGGCTACGCGCGCAACAAGGGCCTGCTCGGTGCACGCAGCAACGATGCGATCGTCGGCGCGAGCGTGCCTTTCGGCCCGCACAAGGTGTATGCCTCGTATGTCCGGCATGACGACACGACGCACGCCAACCGCGACGCATCCCAATGGGGGCTCGGCTACACCTATGCCCTGTCCAAACGCACCGACCTGTACGCGGCCTATGCGCGCATCGGCAACCGCAATGGCGCCACCTTCAAGGTCGGCAACGCCACCACGGATGGCACCGGCAACACCGGGGCAAACCTTGGCATCCGCCACACCTTCTGATCCTGTTGAGTTTCCCCCGGCCGCCGGGCGGCCGGTTTATCGCTTCGTGCCTTGTTCACCCCTTAGGAATTATCTGACATGAATTATGCAAACTATCTCGTTGTACTGCTCAGTGCAACCCTGTTCGGCGCCGCCGCGCAGGCGCAGGAACCGACCGGCACGCTGGCCAAGATCAAGAAAAGCGGCGTCATCACGCTGGGCGTGCGCGACGGTTCCATTCCCTTTTCCTACCTGGACGACAAGCAGCAGTACCAGGGCTATTCGATCGACCTGTGCATGAAGGTGGTCGCCGCCCTGCAAAAGCAGCCGGGCCTGGCCTCCTTGAAGGTGGCGATGAATCCGGTGACCTCGGCCAACCGCATCCCGCTGATGGCCAACGGTACGATCGACCTCGAATGCGGCTCGACCACCAACAACCTGGAGCGCCAGCAGCAGGTCGCCTTCGCCCCGACCATGTTCGTGGTCGCCAACCGCCTGCTGGCCAAAAAAGCGTCGAACATCCATACGCTGGCCGACATGAAGGGCAAGACCTTGGTGGCCACGGCCGGCACCTCGACCCTGAAGCAGATGACGATCCTCAACCGCGAGCAAAACCTGGGCATGAACATCGTCGTCGGCAAGGACCATCCCGAATCGTTCCTGATGGTCGAGACCGGGCGCGCCGCGGCCGAGGCCAACGACGACATCCTGCTGGCGTCGCAACGCGCCAACGCCAAGAAGCCGGACGACTACCAGATCACGGCCGACGCGCTGTCGGTCGAGCCGTACGGAATCATGCTGCGCAAGGACGACCCGGCCTTCAAGAAGGCGGTTGACGACGCCCTGATCGCCTATTACAAGTCGGGCGACGACGTGTATCGCCTGTACCAGAAGTGGTTCCTGTCGCCGATTCCGCCAAAGGGCATCAACCTGCGCTTCCCGATGCCGCCGGAGCTGATCAACGTGCTCGCCAGGCCGACCGATTCGGCCGACCCGGCCGCGTATGCGGTGGTGCCGGACGCGCAAAAAGCAGCATCCAAAAAGCGTTAATTTTTCTGTAGCCCAGCCTGGAACAATACTATGAATTATCACTGGAACTGGCGCATCTTCTGGGAGATTGCGCCCGATGGTGCCGGCACGTATTTCGACACCTTATGCTCAGGCTTGATGTGGACCCTGGCCACCGCGCTCACGGCCTGGATCATGGCGCTGGCGCTTGGCCTTGTGGTCGGTACCGTGCGCACCCTACCGAACAAATGGCTGGTACGCCTGGCCAACGGCTATGTCGAACTTTTTCGCAACGTGCCGCTGCTGGTGCAGATGTTCCTGTGGTATTTCGTCGCTCCCGACGTGCTGCCGCAAGCCGCCGGCGACTGGATCAAGGCCCTGCCCAACGCGCCGTTCGTCACGGCGGTGCTGTGCCTGGGCTTGTTTACCTCGGCGCGGGTGGCGGTCCAGGTTTCGACCGGCATCGCCGCTTTGCCGGGCGGGCAAAAAATGGCCGGCACCGCGCTCGGCCTGACGCTGGCGCAGACCTACCGCTACGTGCTGCTGCCGATGGCGGCGCGCGTGATCCTGCCGCCGCTGACCAGCGAGTTCCTCAACATCATCAAGAACAGTTCGGTGGCCTTGACCATCGGCCTGATGGAACTGACTGCCAGCGCCCGCGCGATCCAGGAGTTTTCGTTCCAGGTATTCGAGGCCTTCAGCGCCGCGACGCTGGTCTACGTGCTGGTCAACGCCGTGGTCGTGTTCATCATGCACCGGATCGAGAAAAAAGTGGCGATTCCCGGCTTGATCGTCGCCGGCGCGGCGGGGGGACACTGAGATGGCGCTCGACTTCGATTTCGACGTGATAGCCCGCTCGTGGGTCTATCTGTTCCAGACCGGGATGGTCTTCACGCTCAAGCTGACCGTGCTGGCCATGACCGGCGGGATCGTCCTCGGTACGCTGCTGGCGCTGATGCGCCTGTCCAGCATCCGCGCGGTGTCGCTGCTGGCGACCGGCTACGTCAACCTGGTGCGCTCGATCCCCCTGGTGCTGGTGATCTTCTGGTTCTACTTCCTGGTGCCGTATATCGCCGCCTGGATCATCGGCGCCGACACGCCGGTACAAGTGGGCGCTTTCACGTCCGCGCTGATCACCTTCATCATGTTCGAGGCGGCCTACTACTGCGAGATCATGCGCAGCGGGATCGGCTCGATCGCGCGCGGCCAGGTATGGGCGGGGCGGGCGCTGGGCATGACCTACTGGCAGACGATGAGCCACGTGGTGCTGCCGCAGGCGTTTCGCAACATGATTCCCCTGCTGCTGACGCAGACGATCGTGCTGTTCCAGGACGTGTCGCTGGTGTACGTGCTGTCGATTCCCGATTTTGTCGGCGCCGCCAGCAAGGTCGCCCAGCGCGACGGCCGCCTGGTCGAGATGTACAGCTTCGTGGCGCTGGTGTATTTGGTCCTGGGCCTGGGGCTGTCGTCCCTGGTGCGCCGCCTGCAGCAGCGCGTGGCGATCATCCGCTAGCGCTTTCCAATTAGAGAAGAAAAATGATAAAAATTGACAATATCAGCAAATGGTACGGCAAATTCCAGGTGCTCACCGAGTGCACCACGCAGGTGGGCAAAGGCGATGTGATGGTCATCTGCGGCCCCTCGGGTTCCGGCAAGTCGACCTTGATCAAGACCGTCAACGGCCTTGAGCCGTTCCAGAAGGGGGGCATCAGCGTGGACGGCGTGGCGGTGGGCGACCCGAAAACCAATTTATCCAAGCTGCGCGCGCGGATCGGGATGGTGTTCCAGAATTTCGAGCTGTTCCCGCATTTGTCGATCCGGGAAAACCTGACCATCGGACAGGTCAAGGTGCTGGGGCGCAGCGCCGACGAGGCCAACGCCAAGGGCTTGAAGTACCTGCACCGGGTCGGCCTGCTGGCGCAGCAGGATAAATTTCCGGGCCAGCTGTCGGGCGGCCAGCAGCAGCGCGTGGCCATTGCCAGGGCCTTGTCGATGGATCCGATCGCGATGCTGTTCGACGAGCCCACCTCCGCGCTCGACCCCGAAATGATCAACGAAGTTCTCGACGTGATGGTCGGCCTGGCGCAGGAGGGGATGACGATGATGGTGGTCACCCACGAAATGGGTTTCGCCAAGCGGGTGGCCAACCGCATCGTCTTCATGGACCAGGGGAAGATCATCGAGGACTGCACCAAGGACGAGTTCTTCGGCACCCGGCGCTCGGACCGCGCGCACGACTTCCTGGCCAAGATCATCCACTAAGTAAGTGTGCAGAAATTATTGTCATTTATAGCGAACAGAAGCAGATGCCTGGCAAGGCGCACACCGCGACGCAGTGCGAGCACTGCTAGCAGCCTGTCGGACTTGGGGAGTCGAAGCGAAAAAATAGCTGGGCGAGGCCAGATTTTGACGATTTCGCAGTGCCAATAGCGAGCTATTGGCCGAGAAAGCGGCGAAATATGGACCGTCCCAGGTATTTTTGCAGCCGACGATCCCAAGTCCGACAGGCTGCTAGCGGTGGGTAACGCAGCAAGGCGCCGCTTATGGAAGCTGGAAATGACAAGAATTTATGCGCACTTACTTAAACAGTACCACCTTCAAACTACAACAACGGAGCCGCCGCATGACACGCCAGCACGACATTCCCTCCTACCTCGTCCCCAAGGAAAACAACCCCTGGAGCGTTTACCTCGAACAGATCGACCGCGTTACGCCGCACCTTGGTTCACTGGCGCGCTGGGTCGAGACGCTCAAGCGGCCCAAGCGCATCCTGGTGGTCGACGTACCGATCGAGCGCGACGACGGCAGCATCGCCCACTTCGAGGGCTACCGCGTACAGCACAATATGTCGCGCGGCCCCGGCAAGGGCGGCGTGCGCTTCCACCAGGACGTGACGCTGTCGGAAGTGATGGCGCTGTCGGCATGGATGACGGTCAAGAACGCCGCCGTCAATGTGCCGTACGGCGGCGCCAAGGGCGGGATCCGGGTCGACCCGAGGACGCTGTCGCAGGGCGAACTGCAGCGCATGACGCGCCGCTATACCAGCGAGATCGGCATCATCATCGGGCCGAACAAGGACATTCCCGCACCGGACGTCAACACCAACGAGCAGACCATGGCGTGGATGATGGACACCTACTCGATGAACCAGGGCAGCACGGCGACCGGCGTGGTGACGGGCAAGCCGATTTCGCTGGGCGGCAGCCTGGGACGGCGCGACGCCACCGGGCGCGGCGTGTACGTCGCCGGCTGCGAGGCTGCCGTCAAGTGCGGCATGCGGATCGAGGGCGCACGGGTCGCGGTGCAGGGCTTCGGCAATGTGGGCGGAATCGCCGCCCGCTTGTTTTCGGAGGCCGGCGCGCTGGTGGTGGCGGTGCAGGACCACGGCGGCACGATCGTGCATGACGGCGGCTTGGACGTGGCAGCCTTGCTGGCGCACGTGGCGCACACGGGGAGCGTGGTGGGCTTTGCCGGCGCCGAGGACAGCATTGCGCCGGAGCGCTTCTGGAGCGTCGCTTGCGATATCCTGATTCCGGCCGCGCTGGAGCAGCAGATCACCAAGGAGAACGCCGGCCAGATTCGCGCGCGCATCATCCTTGAGGGCGCCAACGGACCGACGACGCCGGAGGCCGACGACATCCTGCGCGAGAACGGCGTGCTGGTGGTGCCGGACGTAATCGCCAACGCGGGCGGTGTCACGGTCAGCTACTTTGAATGGGTGCAGGACTTCTCGAGCTTTTTCTGGAGCGAGGAAGACATCAACGCCCGCCTGACACGCATCATGCGCGACGCGTTCGCGGCCATCTGGCAGGTGGCGCAGGACAAGGACGTGTCGCTGAGGACGGCCGCGTTCGTCGTGGCGTGCACGCGCGTGCTGCAGGCGCGCGAGGTGCGCGGCTTGTATCCGTGAGGAACTGAGGGGACAGTCTGCGTCGGCGGCGCCATGCATCTCGAATGCTGCGGCGCCGATCCAAAACCTCACAGACGCGGGAAGTGTTCCAGGAGCACTTCCCTTTGTTCAAAGTACTTTAGAAGCTGACCCCGCCAGTGACGTAGAACTGACGCCCCAACGGATTCGCATAGCGCGCGTCGAATCCCGCTTGATTTCCGCCGCCCGCAGTACGAATACTGAGAGGTGGTTCTGCATCAAACACATTACGAATGCCCAGGGAAATGCCCAGCTTAGCGTATTGTTTCAGCTGAATTCGCGTTTGCCAGTCAACGGTCGTGAACGCTTTGACGTCACGTGTGAGACCGGTGAACCCGACCGGCAAAGTGCCGTCATCGTTGACCAGCTTTAAGGCATTGTCGTCCGCCGTCAACACCTGGTCGTGATAACCGGAGCGGAAATTGATCGCCAAGGTGTGGGTGTAGGTATCAAGACTAGCCCAGCTGGCCGACAGCCGCGAAACAATGCGCGCGGTGACGTTGTTGTATGCATCAAACCGGCCAACGCTGCTTTCCGTGGGCGATCCAGGCACGTCGACCTCGGATTTCAACATGTAGGTTCCATTCCACTTGAAGTCGAACTTGCCCACGCCGGTTTTCATTGAATACGAGTTGTCCCAGTCAATCCCGCGGTAGCGCGCCGCGGCCAGGTTAAAGGTTGGAAGAAGGGTGACCAGCTTGTTGGCGCCGATACCCTGGTCATAGACGACGGAAAAGTTATTGTTGAATTTGGCCGGATCTGCGAAGGGAAACTGTTCCGGAAGGGTAGTGAGCTGGTCCTTCATGTTCACCGACCACAAATCCAGACCGAGCGACAAGCTCTTGACCGGATCGAATCGAACACCGACTGCGAATTGCTCAGACGTCTCGGGCCGCAAACCACTTGCTCCGGAGAGGTTATTTCCACCCGAGAGCAAGTACTGCTGCGTCGTTCCCGTACAGTACGCCGCGCGAGGATCCGGGGCTTTGACAGGGCAAGCATACGCCCCGGAAGTATTGCCGGCCTGAACGGTCGGCGCAGCGATCGAGTCCATATTCGCCACCTTGAAGCCCGTCCCATACGATCCCCTGAACAGCAAATTCTCGACCGGAGTGAAGCGGAACGCGAGCTTGTAGGTCGCCTTCTTGTTGGAATTGCCCTGTTCCGCTGGAGGCAGAAGCTTCCCGTCCGAGGGATCGAAGACCATGCGGTTTTTCACGGCCGAATACGCATCGTAGCGGGCCGCAGCCGTCACTTCCAAGGTCTTCAACACTGGCGTCATCCACTCGGCTGACGCGCCCCAGTTGTTGCGCTTGGCCGCGACAGGCAGGTGATCGGCCGAGTCGCCCAAAGGGGTGTCGGTAAAATTGGGCTGTTGCGCGTTCGCCCCCTGCGAGATTGGACTCGGCATGGAATTGTAACGTTGCTGCGCATAGTCACCGCTGAGCGCCAGCTGGGAAGTACCACCAGGTGCGTCGAACAATGCGTGGCTGAGCGTCCCGCTAATCCTGTCCAGTTTTACTTCGGTCTTGTTTTCGTTGGTATGCAAAATTGCCGGCGCCAGAACAGCAGACGAACTACCCGATGGACCGAATGGATTGAACTGACCAGAAGCGACAATGTCGTTATAGGCATTCTTGCTCAGGAAGCCGCCCACAAAATTGGATTCCTGACTATTCTCGGAGTGCGTAAACGATGCCGAATAATCGAAGCCATTCTTCATGCCTGAAGCGCCAAAGGCGAGATGCTTTGCATCTGTAATATAGTCTCTGGTCCTGCCTCCGGCGTCCGTGAACCGGATATTCATCGAAGCGGATGCCACGTCGCCTGGCGACACGCCAATCTTACCAAGATACGGCACCACTTCATTGGCATACAGAGCCCCGGTCAACGGCAGACTCAGGCGCTGGGCAGCGGGCGCATAGCGCGCCGTCTGCTTGTATTTTGAGAGCACAAGCTCACCAAACACATTCAGGTCAGGATTGAGCTTCATGTTGAAGGACGAGAAGAGACTGTCCCGCTCAGACTTCGGAACCAGCTGCACAGTCCCCGCGTAGTCGTACCAGCACGACTTGTCGTCCGCCGTACCAACAAATGCGGTGTCAGGAGCGCAGGCGCCGGTTTTATAGTAGGCAGGCGAGAGTATCTTCACCGTGTTGTCCTTGAGGCTCAACGTGGCCGACGCCGGTGCGGTATTGGCCGCCAGAAGGTAAGTGGAATAGTTTTTTCCGTTTTCGTTAAAGCGCCGCAGTCCGGTTTTTGCGAAATCACGATCCTTCGCATTGAGTTCACGTTGAGCGTCATGAGCGTACGTCACCAGGAAGTTGTAGCCATCCTTGTCGAGGTCGCCGAACCCTTTGGATAGCGAGAAATTGGCGTTTGCTCCACCCTTTTTTCCTGGGCGATTCGCGCCAGCATCAAATCGGAAATCCTGCTGGTTCTTTTTCAGAATGAAATTGATGACGCCAGCAATGGCATCGGACCCGTATAAGGTTGAAGCACCGTCAGTCAGAATTTCCACGCGCTCGACCGCGCTCATCGGAATGCTGGCAAGGTTAACGGCGCTGCCCGATCCGTAGGACGCGATCCGGCGACCATTGAGCAATACCAGCGTATAAGCGGCTCCGATACTGTGGATCGAGGCGTTTTGAACGCCGCCGCCGCCGCCGTTCACGGACTCCGATGCGGTGGTAAAGCCCTGCATTGATGAGAGCGACTGAACGAGCTCTTCAACGCTTTTGGCGCCAGTTTTCTGAATATCCGCCGCGCTCAAAAATTGAACTGGCAGCGCCCCTTCCTTGGCGATGCGTTTGATCGCCGAGCCAGTGATTTCCACTCGCTGTAATCCTGCCTCCTGAGCGTTAGCGCTCAGGCAAAGTGCAGTACTGCCGCCGATCAGACCAGTCATACATAGAAGTCGTATCGCTGCACAAATCGATTTCTCTTTCACGGGTGTCTCCCCAACATTTGGTTAGTTGATTCCTGAGTTTGTCCGGCTATGTCCATCGGTATTGGGTGAACGGCATGCCGGGCTTATAGGACCATGCAAAATGCATACATATGGCGATTCCAGGCCGTTGCTCCGCTTGTGCCAAGTAGCGTCGCGAAGTGCGTGCTTGAAGCCGGCTGGAACGCGCCATATCTGATGCATGCCGAAGCCGTGATGACGGAAATAGCGTCGGCGATGTAGCCTAACCAGATTGTTCATTTGTATCTATGCGTCTTCCGCCATGTTCCGGCGCATAACGTACACAAATTTCCGTGCCAGCAAGTAAGCGCTCTACCTAAGGTTGCCGCCATCGTGCTCCCTTCGGCTTTAAGGCACCTCGAATAGGCCGTGATGTCGCGGTTTGCCAGCGAGCGGGGCGTTTGAATGTGGCCGGTATTGCGCGAGCGGCACTGTTCCCCGGCCTCTTTTCCACGCTGCGTTGCTCAAATTCGGCGGCCCGGAGGGACCTCGGGCGTTAGAACGCCTCGACACCGGCCGCCTTCAGACGGCGGCTTCGACGTGGCAGCCTTGCTGGCGCACGTGGCGCACACGGGCAGCGTGGCGGGCTTTGCCGGCGCCGAGGACAGCATTGCGCCGGAGCGCTTCTGGAGCGTCGCTTGCGACATCCTGATTCCGGCCGCGCTGGAGCAGCAGATCACCAAGGAGAACGCCGGCCAGATTTGCGCGCGCATCATCCTTGAGGGCGCCAATGGACCGACCACGCCGGAGGCCGACGACATCCTGCGCAAGTCGGCGTGCTGGTGGTGTCGGACGTGATTGCCAACGCGGGCGGTGTCACGGTCAGCTACTTTTGAATGGGTGCAGGACTTCTCGAGCTTTTTCTGGAGCGAGGAAGATATCAACGCCCGCCTGACGCGCATCATGCGCGATGCGTTCGCGGCCATCTGGCAGGGGGCGCAGGACAAGGACCTGTCGCTGGGGACGGCCGCGTTCGTCGTGGCATGCACGCGCGTGCTGCAGGCGCGAGGTGCGCGGCTTGTATCCGTGAGGGACTGAGGGGGCAGTCTGCGGCGGCGGCGCCATGCATCGCGCAGGCGATGGCCCCGCGTGTCGATCGTGGATGCGTTTCTCCGAAAAATGACATCTGTCCCGGACTCGATTGCGTTGTCCCGGACACGAAGAACGCTCTTAGCAATCAAGAAAGTCAGCCGCTGAAAAAACACCGTGTTTTCAACCGGTATTTTGTCCAGAAAATCCGACTGACTTCGAATCAAGCACTTACACCCTGTAGCGAGCTGTCAATGTTCGTCACATCTCAGTCTATGTCAATTCCCTTTTGGCGCAAGGTCGTTGCATGCCGCTCGAGAAATTGATCGGACATATACGACATGCATTTCAGATTCGGCAGCAAGCCGATATCGATGACGGAGGCAAGCTCGAACGTGTCGCATTCGCCATCCCAGTAGGGGAACACCTGGGAATAAATCTCCGCGCTTGCGTCGAAAGACAGTTCCTCAACCTGCGCCAGGAGCTGTGGGGGAATGACCAGCGCGTCGAAATAGCCCAGCACTTCCGGGATGACATCATAGCCTTCCTTCTTGATCATGATTTCCCGGCTCGTGTATTGCCTGATGAACTCTTGAACGTCGAATCGCGGCAGCAGTGTCTCCTCCTCATACATGAGCTTCTGAATAACCAGCAGCTTGAAATTCAGGTCGGCGAATTGCGGCGCGCTCGCCAGCGGGGGCGCCACCGGCTTGTCGTCGCCAAGCGCGTGATACAGCGATCGGAGCATGTCGATATGGGTTCCGCAGTGTGCGCTGTCGATGATCATGCGCGCCAGTCGCCTGGCTTTCGCTGATTTCGACAGCAGCAGGCGTCGGTCTTCATCGTTGTTCAACCGGTAGAAAAATGCATGCTCGGCAAACGTATCGAGCTGATCGCTCGTCCATCTGGCGGAAGACACGGCCAGCCTTGCCGTGATCTTGTCGAGCTCCTCGTAGACGAAACTGTCACCATCGTTATCCAGGAGCTCCAGCATCGTGTGATGGAACATGCCGAACACGCGTTCCCGTTCGCTGGCGTCGAGGTACAGTTCGATGAGCTGACAGACGATGTCCGCGCGCTCCGGGTGGCCCTTCAAGAGGCACAAGGCGAGGCCGTCGCCGATATGTGGATTGGCGCGCACCAATAACGGCAGCATGCCGGCGGCATCTGCGCGCAAGTCATCGTCCTCGCACAGACCGGTGTGATAGAAATACATGCGAAGCAGCATCCTGATCGCATCCGCGCCCACGCCAGTGTGTGGTTTCACAGGCACCTTGAACAAGGTCTGCGTCGAGTAGGGAACAAGGTACAGGATCAGAGAGAGCATGCTTGACGATTGCTGGCGCAGGCCGTGACGCAGGTGTTCATTCGCTCCCGGGAAACGCAGATGGTTGGCGTGAAACGCGTACAGCAACTGGTACGCGGCCTGCGCCTCATCCTCATGCATCCAGTCCGTTTGCCCCAACCATTCGGCAACGTACCGGTAGAGCTCGTCAGCGGCGGCATCCGCCTGGTCGGCGAACGCCAGCCACGCCCGATTGACCGCCTTGATGACGTGGCTGTATTTTTCGTGCGTCGGCGTCAGTTCCCGGACCAACTTCATGGTTTCAATCACGAGTGTCCAGCCGTCCTGGGCGGAAACGTTCTTGATATCGTTCGTGAAATTCTCTAACTCGCGGATCAGTTTCTTGCTGCGGGTTTGCAGAGCGTACAGGAGGTCTTTACTCAGCATTTCTTTGTTCCCATCAGACGACGTCGGTCATGCGTTTCTATCCAAGCGAAACATGCTGTCGCAGCGGTTGGAACCCGGCGCGTCCAGCTGCTTTCGAATGTTGCAGGTCAGCTAAGGCGCCATTGCGGACGTTCAAGCGTCTACAATGCGGTCGTTCATGATCCGCGTCAGCGCGCGCGCCGGTAGTGCATGGCGACCGCACCGTTGCGCAGCGCCCTCGCCGACATCAATTCAAGCCGGCGCGTGCCGGGCAGCCCGCTCTGATACAGGGTCGGGCCGTGGCCGGCGATCCTGGGGTGGACGAGTAATTTGTATTCATCGATCAGATCTAGGCGATCGAGTTCGGTCGCGAGCTTGCCGCTACCGAGGAGCACACCGTCCGGGGTCGCGTCCTTGAGCTTCTGTACGCCTGTGCGCAGATCGCCGGCGATGTGGTGGCTATTGGTCCACGGAAAATCACTGCGCGTCGAAGACACCACGTACTTCGGCTTGGCCTCGAGCTTGACCGCACACTCGCGCATCGCCGGTGGTGCCTCGGCGTCGCCGCAGGCGACCGCCGGCCAGTAACTTTCCATCATCTCGTCGGTGACGCGGCCCCAGAGCATCGCCCCGCCCTCGTCCATGAGGCGGGTGAAGAAAGCGTGTGTCTCGTCGTCGGCGATGCCTTCCTGATGGTCCACGCATCCATCAAGCGTAACATTGATGCTAAAGGTCAAAAGTCCCATGGTGTCCTCCATTCAAGCGACGCGATGAGCCGCCCGAGCGCTGACCCGAAGGGTTCGAGCAGAGGAGTGGGCCGGGAATGGCGCAAGGATGTCACAGCACGGACATCCAATCGCTTCTCTCGAGCAGGCCAATGAAGTCTTGCAAGGACTCGTCAGCGACATTCAACCTAACTCGATACCCGCCTTTGGGATGCAGCCCCTGGAAATCAATTTCAGATACTCCACACGCGTCCGTCAGCAGCTTTAACAATGCATCGCGTTCGTGCTGGGAATGCGCAGTCACGACGCGCCGACGCATCAGCCTTAAATATTGTCTCACGTGTACACTCCAAACACATCACTCGGGACTCACTTTATCGTCTTGTGTCCGGCTGCATTAGTCGTTCGCAACTGATACTGTTCGATGCCAATAAAGTGGGATCATCTTATTACAAAGCGAGCAAGAAATGACCAACCAGGCGTCGGAAATCCTGATCATCGAGAGCGCAGCAATCGATCTGCCGGCAATGGCGCTGTACGGCGTCGTCGCTGGTAATCTTGACGAGCCTGCATCTTGGGGACCTTACCTGTTCGAGACAAAAGGAAACAAGGCCAAGATGACGATGTGTAGCGCACTGTGGCGTGGCTATATTTCTACCTACAGACTGAGATCCGACGGCACGTTCTGCCTGGAGAAACTGAATTACCCCTTCACGGAGGGAGCTGCGCCTGATGAAGTACAGGAGCTGCTTCGCGGCGGCTTCTGGCTTGATTTTCGGGAGTCGTTTACCGGCGATGGCGTTAAAGTTCCCTTCGCAAATGGATATCTCGTCTGTGATCAAACCCGATGGAAGCGTAGGGAAGGCCATGACAAGAAGCGTTTCCAGCAAGAGTGGGATGCGTTACATTGCGGGTCCCTGGTAGTAAGCGCTGATCAAACGGTCCCCCATAGCATGCAAGGATACAAGTTGTATGTAAACGGTAACATCCGTGGAACGCCTTCACACTTTGCTGATCCGGCCCCTGCCAACGGCCTACATGCGCGACTGGAACCTGGTGCATATCGTGTTGTTGTTCGAGAGGCCGCCCCCACAAAAATTGATCGCGCGGAGTCGAATACCTTGAACGTTCAGGTACAAAAGAACAGGATTCTCAATCTGAAGCTGACGTTCGTCGCGAACGCGCTGAAACTCGTGCAGGAGGAATGCTGAGCTGCGCAGCCAGGCGGACTGGCCCGCGTGCGGCGCTGTTTGTTGTTTGATGCCGGGAGCTACCTGCCGTTCACCATCACGTTTGCCCTAAACACGGTGAAAAATCATATTCATTGCCATCGCTTTAGATAATCCGGTTCCTGCGACGGTGGAAAATAATTATCGGCACTGACCGCTCGGTAAATTGCTGCCCTGCGTGTCACCCGACCGAGCCACCAATCTTAAAGTCGCCAGCGCTTTAACGGCAGGATAGTCTTTATAGGGGGGTAACCGGCCATTCAGAGGCGATCCTGATCATGCCAAGAAAAAACGGGTCTGCGACTTGCATGTGCGGCGTTGTTCGGAAGCAGCTTTGCATAACCACGCACTTTCCATAAGAAATATGAACGGTTATGTGAAGATTTGCATAAGCGTTCCGTTGCACCTGCAACCTCAGTCATTGCTCAGGATGATGTCGTCCGGATCCTGCAGTATTGGATCCGAGCCCCGTTCAACCTTAACGTCATGGCTGCCGTGGTAAGTGAGTGCACGCATATGATTCCGCCTTGGAGTTTTGGTAGTCGATTAGTGCGCAAGGGAAAAGCGTATAGAGCATTGCCTGATCGCGGCATCGGAGGCATCCGCCTGCAGGGGTAGGAGTGGGACGAAGGATTTTTTGTCAGGCTACAGTTATCGGCTCGAGCAGGTGCCCGCATACCCGGTTTCTGCCGGTGCGCTTGGCCTCGTACAGCGCAGCATCGGAGGCCCCGACCAGGCGTTGCGTGCGGTCCCCCAGCAAGGGAACCGTGCTGGCAACGCCGATGCTGACGGTTAGGTGGGTATTGCTGCTGGCCGCCGCGTGCGGCAGTGCCAGCATGTCCAGAGTCATGCGCAGTTTTTCTGCGACGAACAGCGCGCCCGCCAGTTCCGTGCACGGCAGCACCAGGATGAATTCCTCGCCGCCGAAGCGCGCCGCCAGGTCGGCCGGGCGCTCGGCTGCCGCCCTGACCGCGTCGGCCACCGTCTTGAGCACTTCGTCGCCGGCCAGGTGGCCGTAATGGTCGTTGTAGCGCTTGAAGTCGTCAACGTCGATCATCAACACCGAAAGCGCTTCGCGCGAGCGCACCGCGCGTTTCCATTCGCTCTCGAGCAGCTCGTTGAGGTGGCGGCGGTTGGCCAGCCCGGTCAGGCCGTCGCTATTGCTCAGGCGCTTCAGTTCAAGGTTCATGACCACCAGCTGTTCCTGGCTCTCGCGCAGGGCGCGGAAAGCCTGGTCGCGCTGAATCTGGTTCAGGAAAGCCCTGGCATGGTGGCGTATGCGGGCCACCAGTTCGATCGGGTCGGGGAGCTTGACCAGGTAGTCGGTCGCGCCCAGTTTGAAGGCATCGCTCTTGACGGCGGGCTCCTCCTTGACCGACAACACGATCACCGGCACATCGCGGGTGCGCGCATTGTCACGGTAGGTGCGCACCAGTTCCAGGCCATCGCCATCGGGTAGCAGCAGGTCTTGCAGGATCACGCTGGGGCGCAGGCGTTCGGCATGCGCCATGGCCTCGGTCGCAAGCAGACAGTGATGCAGGGAGATGTCGGCCTGGCCGGCCAGCGCGCGCCGCACCATCTCGCCCACCATCAGCTGGTCGTCGACCAGCAGTACAACGATCGGATATACCGCATGCACGTCGGGCACTTGCTTGTCCGGTTCACCATCCTGGATCATCATTTCCTCCACTGCCGGTCGTCGTCGACCAGTTCCACCAGGCGCGCGGCGATGCGCACCGCAGCCAGCGTTTCGATCGCGGCGCCCAAGCCGATGGCGGCCTTGGGCATGCCATACACAGCGCTGCTCGCCAGATCCTGGGCGATCGTGTAGTAGCCTTTGTCACGCAATCCCTTGAGCCCCAGCGCGCCGTCGCGCCCCATTCCGGTCAACAGCACGCCGATTCCGCGTCCCTGCCACAACCTCATTATGCTTTGAAAAAATACATCCACCGAGGGCCGATACACGCATTCGGCCGGCAGGGGTGAATAACCCAGCCGCGCCGAGCCTTTGAACACCAGGTGGTCGTTGGTCCCGGCCAGCAGCGCCACGCCCGCCTCGGGCACATCGCCCTCGCGCGCCATGCGCACGGGCAGCGCCGAATACTCGCCCAGCCACTCGACCATGCCGGGCGCAAAGCGCTGGTCCAGGTGCTGCACAATCACCACGGCGGCCCGGAAATCCCGGGGTAGCGCGGCCAGCACCGTGCGAATCGCAGCCGGCCCGCCGGCCGAGGCGCCGATGGCCACCAGCGTATTGGCCGCCTGCGCCTTACGCATGGGGACCTCGCTGCGCAAGACATCGCCCGGTGGGCGTTCGCCCAGGCGCGAGTTGATTTCGTCGAGCTTGAGCAGGAAGGCGGCGGCGTTCACGCGCGAGGCCGGCGCCCCCGGCCGCGGCATGTCGACAGCATCAAGCGCCCCGTGGCCCATCGCTTCGAACACTTCCGACGCATAGGTACCCACGTTGGTGGCTAGCAGCAGGATCGCGCACGGCGTGCTGGCCATGATGCGGCGGGTCGCTTCGGCGGCCCCGCAAGGCGGTGCGAACAGGTCCATCAGCAGCACGTCGGGCGGATCGGCCGCGCACAGCCGGCATGCATCGTCGACGCTGGCGGCGCGCCAGCTCAAGGTGTGGCGAGGGGCGAACTCGAGCGCGCGCGCGATTGCTTCGGCGTCGCCCGCCACCGCACTGGCGATGGCCACCCTCACCGGGCCGCCTCGCCGATCAGGTCCGCGACCGCCTCGACCAGGCTGTCGTCGTGGAAGCTGCTTTTGGTCAGGTAATAGTCGGCGCCCGCGTCCAGGCCGCGCCGCTGGTCTTCGGGCCGGTCTTTGTACGACACGATCAGCACCGGCGTGGTGCGCAGCTGCGGGTGCTGCTTGATCATGGTAATGAGTTCGATCCCATCCATGCGCGGCATGTCGACGTCGGTCACGATCAGGTCGTAGCTGCCGGTGCGCGCCGCGTTCCAGCCGTCCATGCCGTCGACCGCCACGTCGACCTCGTAGCCATGGCTTTGCAGCAGCTTGCGCTCCAGTTCACGCACCGTGAAGGAATCGTCGACCACCAGCACCCGCTTGCGCCGCGCGGCCGTGGCCCCGCCGCCGTTGCGATGGGCGCGCAGCAAGGGGCCGGCCACCACCAGCCTGTCGATCGATAGCAGCATGTCTTCCACATCGATGATCAGCACCGGCGAGCCGTCTTCGGCCACTGCGCCGGCGCTGATGTCCTTGACCTTGCCCAAGCGTCCATCGAGCGCCTGCACCACCAGCTCGTGTTCGCCAAGCAGGCGGTCGACCACGACGCCGTAAGGGCGGGCGCCGTCGCCCAGCACGATCACCGGCGCCGCGTCCTGGAACTGTGGCACGGGCACGCCCAGCACCTGGTGCGCGGTGACCAGGCCAACCTGGCGGCCGTCGTGCCGGAAGTGCTGGTGTCCTTCGGTCTGCTCGACATCCTCCATGCGCAGCATCAGGGTGCGGTTGATCTGCGCCAGCGGGAAGGCGTAAAGCTGGGAGTCGACCGCCACCAACAGCGAACGTACCACCGAGGTGGTCAAGGGCAGCACCAGCCGGAACGTGGTTCCCTTGCCGGCCCGGGTCTCGATCCGCACGCTGCCGCGCAGTTGGCGCGCCATGTGCTGGACCACGTCCAGGCCCACGCCGCGTCCCGATATTTCATCCACCTCGTCCTTCATCGTAAACCCGGGCAGGAACAGGAATTCGAGCAGTTCGCTGTCGCTCAGCGCAGCGGCGGTGGCGGCGTTGGTGAGCTGGCGTTCGACCACGCACCGGCGCAGCGGCTCCGGATCGATGCCGCGGCCATCGTCGCTGACCGTCAGCAGCAGCATACCGGCGCTGTGGCCGGCGGTCAGCTCGATCACTGCCTCGGGGTTCTTGCCGGCGGCGCGGCGCGACGCGGCCGGCTCGATGCCGTGATCGACCGCATTGCGCAGCAGGTGGGTCAGCGGCGCTTCGATACGCTCGAGGATGTCACGGTCGACCAGGGTGGCATGGCCGATGATCTTCAGGCGCACTTGCTTGCCAAGCGACTGCGCCAGGTCGCGCACCATGCGCGGAAAGGCATCGACGCCGTCGCCGAATGGGCGCATGCGGCTGGCCAGGGCCGCATCGTACATGCGCTGTGCCAGTTCGCTTTCGCGCCAGCTGAAGCGTTCCAGCTCGGCCACCCGCAGGGCCAGGAACTGCTGCGCGGCCAGCGCGTTGTGGCGCACCTCGGCCAGCGCACCGGCCGCCGATTCCCCGCTGCCGCCGTCCGACAGCAACTGGCCAAGGGCAGCGATGCTGCGCTCCGATTCCGTGAGCAGGCGCTTGAGATGGGCCAGCGACGCGGCAAACGGCTTGAGCCAGCGCGAGGCGACCAGCGTCTCCCCTGCCAGGCCGAACATGACGTTCAGGTTTTCAGCGGTCACGCGCAGCATGCGTTCCGATCCCTGGTCCGGCGGTGCGCCTGCGCCCCCCTCGCTGCGCGGCGCATCGGAGACGGCCTTGGGTGCCGGTGCGGCATCGTGGACCGCGTGCGCACTGGCAGCGAGCAGTTCGATATAGGCCAGCGCCTGCGGTGCCTGGGAATCAGTCCAGCCTTCCATCTCGCCCTCGGGCGTATAGGCAATCCGCCTGAGCAGGTCGGCGCCGGCCAGCAAGGCATCGACCTGGGGCGTGCGCAGGACAATGTCACCGGCCTGGGCCCGCACCATCATCTCTTCCATCGCATGGGTCACGGACACGGCCGCGCCAAGGTTGATCATGCGGGCCGCGCCCTTGAGCGAATGCGCGCAGCGCATGCAGGTCTTGAGCTGGTCGAGCGGCAGCGCATCGGCCTCAAGGGCCAGCAGTGCGTTCACCAGCAAGGGCGCCTGGCTGTCCAGCTCAAGGCGGAACAGCTCGTAGACCGACATGTCGCCAAGGCCGCCCGTACTCATGCCAGGCCCTTCTGAAGGCCGTACAGCACCAGGCCGGCATCAAGGCAGCCCACGCTGCGCTCACCCCAGGCCAGCATGGCACTGGTATAGGTGGAGGCCGCCTTGTCCAGCGTGGCAGGAACCGGCTGCAATGCCTCCGGCGAAAAGCGTTCGATGCCGTGCATTTCGTCCACCGGGAATACCAGGCGCCCCTGTTCGCCAGCCAGGACCACCAGCCGCCGGTAGGAAATCGCCTCGCCTTCCATCACGACAGCGTCCTGTTCGACCCCGAGCAGGTGGGCCAGCGAAACGCAGATGAGCAGCGCGCCGCGTACATTGGCCACGCCCAGCACCACCGGTGGCCGGTGTGGCAGTACATGGATGGCGCGCATGCCGGCCACTTCGGTGACAGCTGCGGCGGGCAGGCAAAGCCATTCGGCGCCGATCCTGAACAGCGTGAAGGCGCCGGTCGCTTGCAGCGCGTCGCGCTGAGGCTGGGCGTAATGGCCTGTGCGCTCGTCGACATAGCCTTCGGGCAGGTCGCTGTCGAGCAGGCGCGCCGCGGCGGCCGAGTACACGGGACAGTTACGGCAATGGATCACCTTCTCGAGCTCGGGGCAGGTGCGGTCGCCCTGCACCCCGATCTTGTTCCAGCAATCGATGAGGGGGGCGTCCAGGTTCATGCCGCGGCCTGCTGGGCAAACAAGACCGCGTGCACCTCGGGCGAAATGAGCTTGTCGATCTCGACCCGCCGCACCAGGCCTTGGGCGTCGGTCGCAACCTTGCCGAGATAGGGGGCGTCGGGATTGCCGATGCCGGGATCGAGAAAGTCGTCCGGGTTGCGGCGCATGGTGTTGTTGACCTTTTCGGCAATCAGGCCGAGCAGCCGCAGGGCGCCGTCACGGTCCGGCCAGCGGACCAGCACGATACGGGTATTCATGCGCCGCGCCGCCGGACGGCCCAGCGTCATGCTGCTCAGGTCAAGCACCGGCACCGGTACGCCGCGATAGCTGATCGCACCGGCCACCCCGGCGGGAGCGAGCGCAATGGCGGTCACGCCGATCAGCGGCAGTATTTCCTCCACCTGCGCGGCATCGAGCGCATAGCGGTCCTGACCGAGCTGGAACAGGACGAACAACATGTCAGGTCCGCAGCTTGAAACGCGATACGCCGCCGCGCAGGCTGAGCGCTACCTGGTTCAGTTCGTCGATCGCCAGCGACGACTGGCGCAGCGACTCCACCGTCTGCTGGGCCGAATCGTTCAGCTGGGCCAGCGCCTGCGTGATTTGCTCGGCGCCGTCGGTCTGCCCGCGCATGCCGTCGTTGACTTCCTCGACGCGCGGCGCGAGCGTTTGCACCTGTCCGATGATTTGCGACAGCTGGCCGCTGACCTGCTGCATTTCATCCATCCCGCGCCGTACCTCGTCGGAGAACTTGTCCATGCCCATGACGCTGGACGACACCGCCCCCTGGATTTCCTTGACGGTCTGGGAGATGTCGTAGGTCGCCACTGCGGTCTGGTCGGCCAGGCGCCGGATTTCGGTGGCCACGACCGCGAAGCCTCGTCCATGTTCACCCGCCTTTTCCGCTTCGATCGCGGCATTGAGCGACAGCAAGTTGGTCTGTTCGGCCACTTTGCTGATGGTCGTTACCACCTGGTTGATGGTGCCCGCCTTTTCATTGAGGACCACCAGCTTGGCATTGATGCCCTTGGTCGCCTCCATCACGTGGCGCATGGTGTCGGCCATGTGCGACAGGCCGACCTGCCCGGTGCCAGCCAGGGTGGCCGACTGCTCGGCCACTGCCGACACTTCACCCATCGTTCGCACCAGCTGGCGCGAAGTGGCGCTGATCTCGGTGGAGGTGGCGCCGATTTCGGCCGTGGTGGCGGCGATCTCGCTGGCAGTGGTTTGCTGCTGGCGCGAGGTGGCGGCGATCTCGGTGACCGACGTGGTCACCTGCAGGCCGGACTTCTGCACCTGTCCGACCAGCCCGGCCAGTTCGTCGGTCATGCGGTTGAAGCCGTCGACGACGCTGCCGAATTCGTCGCGCCGATCGGCCACCAGGCGCGTGGTGAAGTCGCCCTGGCGCATCACGTCGAGCGCACCCACCAGGCGCTGCAGCGGTTCGCTGATCGCGCGCAGCAGGAAGTAGCCGGTGAAGCAGGTGAACAGGAAGATGGGCAGGAGCGCGGCCATTATCATATAGGTGGCATTTGCGACCGAGGTGTCGATCTGGTCCAGCATCTTGAAGCTGTACTTTTCGTTACGGCCGATAATTGCCGCAATGGCCGCCTTGGCCTTCAGGTATGCAGGATCGAGTTCGGTGGCGACCAGTGCATTGAGCGCAGGCCCTTTTTCGCCATGACTGAGCTTGACGACGCGTTCCTGCACGGCCCAGTACGGAATGATCGCCGCCAGGTAGGCATCGTACAAGGCCCGCTCCTGCTGCTGCACGATCGTCTTCTCGTATTCGCGCTGGCTCTCTTGCTGCTCCAGGCGCACGACCTTCATGCGTTCCTCGATCTTGGCCATCGCCGCTGGTTCGCTCGCCAGCAAATGCTGCAGCACCAGCGCATAGTCGTCCTGCAGGTCGCCAAGGACGTCGTTACTGGTCAGGGCGCCCGAGGACGAGTCGTTCCTGATGGTTTCGGTGTCGGTGCCAACTTCGCGCAGGTAGTAGAAGGACAGCGCCGCCATCAGGGCTAGCAGCACGAGTATGCCGGAAAAGCTTGCCAGAATCCGTTGCCGTATTGACCAGCTGTGCATCATGGCTGAAGCTCCCTTGAAAAGAAGAAATCAGCTGTCTCCGGAGCAATTCCATGCTTCTCGTCACCCGGTGACAGAACTCAGAAGTGTCACCTAGTGTAGCGCGAAGAAACAATTTACCGCATGACTTTTCGCGCGATCTTGCATGGCACGCAACAAGATATTGCATCCGGCCTCGAGGTGGTCCGATTTGGCATCCTCGATTTCATTGCGGCTGATGCCGTCTCTTGCAGAGCACGAAGATCGTGCCGGCCGGTGCCAGGCGCGCCGCGTAGATAGCGTCATGGCCGCGCCCACGTACGCGCCCTTGTCCTTCGCAGAAGTACTTTCCAGATTGGTCGAGCAGTTCGGAGAGTTTCCCGCATGGACAAGTTCACCGTCCCACGATCCGTCTCTTTGGGTAACCTCAATTGGTCCAAACAAAACGCGAGTGTTCGCCATCGTGGCCAAGCAACGTCCATGACTGCGGCCGAAACAAAGCATTTTTATCTCAGTGGGGCAGCTAAAATTGTCCGAGGGTTGGCCATCGCAGTTTGCCTCGTGGCAGCGCGCCTTGATCGACGCCGGGGCCACCGTCGAGGTTCGCTTCTGACTATGTGTCGACCGGCGATAGCTGCACGGCTCCCAGATTTTTATGTGCGTCTTCGGAGGCGACAGGGGCAGTCCCTGCCCCATAAGAAATTGAGCAATCTACAGATTCAACAATTCTCCTCGCTCTTAACGTGGCCAAGGTCCGCAAAGGGGCGACAGCGGCCATTCCAAGAGTTGCAGGAGGGCGCACTAGATCGTCTGAAGTCGGGCTCTGGGAGCCAGCCTCGAGGCCGGCGAAGAAGAGAGGGAGACTCACCCCGGCTTGGCCCCGAGCGAGTCTCATCCTTATGCCTATTAACGATATAAACGATTAGAACGCTAATGGTTTCCCGGCGCCGCCTTGCGCCCGACCTTCGGTAAGGAACTCACAGTGAAATAGAAAAGCTCATGCGGCCAGATCACGGCACACATGAGCTTCTGCGAACGGCAAGTAGCCTGGAGGCGCCTGTGTCAAATTTTATTGTTTTGTGTCTGACTTTATTGTTTTGTGTCTGACTTTATTGTTTTGTGTCTGACTTTATTGTTTGCCCACATTCGACTCACGGGACAATCCATCCTTACTCCACCGTCACCGACTTCGCCAGATTGCGCGGCTTGTCCACATCCGTGCCCTTGGCCAGCGCGGTGTGATACGCCAGCAACTGCAGCGCCACCACGTGCAGGATCGGCGACAGCAGGCCATAGTGTTCCGGCAAGCGGATCACATGCAGCCCATCGCCCGAGGTAATGCGCGAATCGACGTCGGCGAACACATACAACTGGCCGCCACGGGCGCGCACTTCCTGCATGTTCGATTTCAGCTTTTCCAGCAGCGCGTCATTCGGCGCGATCGTGACGACCGGCATTTCATCGGTCACCAGCGCCAGCGGGCCGTGTTTCAGTTCGCCGGCTGGATACGCTTCGGCGTGGATGTACGAAATCTCCTTGAGCTTCAACGCGCCTTCCAGGGCGATCGGATAGTGCATGCCGCGGCCCAGGAACAGCGCGTTGTCCTTGCGCGCAAAGTCGTCGGCCCAGGCGATGATCTGCGGTTCCAGCGCCAGCACTGCGGAAATCGCCACCGGCAGGTGACGCATTTCTTTCAGATAGGTCGCTTCTTCTTCATCCGACAGACGGCCGTTCACTTGCGCCAGGGTCAGGGTCAGCAGGAACAGCGCGGCCAGCTGGGTGGTGAAGGCCTTGGTCGACGCCACGCCCACTTCCACGCCGGCGCGGGTGATGTACGACAGGGCGCATTCACGCACCATGGCGCTGGTGGCCACGTTGCAGATGGTCAAGGTGTGCAGCATGCCCAAGCTGCGCGCATGCTTGAGGGCGGCCAGGGTGTCGGCCGTTTCGCCGCTCTGCGAAATCGTCACTACCAGGGTGTTCGGATGCGGCACGCTGTCGCGGTAGCGGTATTCGCTGGCGATCTCGACCTGGACCGGGACCTTGGCCACCGATTCCATCCAGTACTTGGCGGTCAGGCCCGAGTAGTAGCTGGTGCCGCAAGCCAAAATCAGCACGCGGTCGATCTGCTTGAAGACTTTGTACGCGTCGTCGCCGAACAGTTCCGGCATGATGCCGGTGACGCCTTCGAGCGTGTCGCCGATGACGCGCGGCTGCTCAAAAATTTCTTTCTGCATGTAGTGGCGGTACGGACCCAACTCGGCCGCGCCGGTATGCGCATGCACGGTTTTCACTTCGCGCTCGACTGGTTTACCGTCGACGTCGACGATCCAGACCTTGGCCAGTTGCAGGTCGACCACGTCGCCTTCTTCCAGGTAGATGATCTGGTCGGTGGTGCCGGCCAGCGCCATGGCGTCGGAGGCGACGAAGTTCTCGCCCTGGCCGATGCCGACGATCAGCGGCGAACCCTGGCGCGCGGCGACCACGCGATGCGGCTCTTCGCGGCTGAACACGGCAATGGCGTAGGCGCCGTGCAGGCGCTTGACGGCCAGCTGGACGGTCTCGAACAGGTCGCCGCTATACATGTGGTCGACCAGGTGGGCGATGACTTCGGTATCGGTCTGGCTCTGGAACACGTAGCCGAGCGCGCTCAGTTCGGCGCGCAGCTCGTCGTGGTTTTCGATGATGCCGTTGTGGACCAGCGCGATGCGGGCGTTCTCTTCGGTTGGCGAAAAGTGCGGGTGCGCATTGTGCGACGCCGGCGCGCCGTGCGTGGCCCAGCGGGTGTGGGCGATGCCGGTGAAGCCTTGCAGGCCCACGCTGGCGATCTGTGTTTCGAGGTCGGCCACGCGCGAGGTGCTGCGCGAACGCACCAGCTTGCCGTCGACGTGCAAGGCCACGCCGCACGAGTCGTAACCACGGTATTCAAGGCGCTTGAGGCCCTCGACCAGGATGGGAGTAATGTTACGTTGTGCTACTGCTCCGACGATACCGCACATGATGACCTCGATGTAGAAATGATTGAATGCGCAGATCGTAGTTGAGCCAGCATGAAATATGCTTTCTAATTTGTTATATTGTTGATATATTATTTCATCAAGCAGTTTGCATGAATTTTTCTTTCACTTATCACTCACATCCTTTGCGGATCATCAAACGCCATGCTTGCTAACGAACTCGATGACGTCGACCGTCGCATCCTCAATATCCTGCAGCTTGACGCATCGCACACCAACGCGGAGCTGGCCGAGCTGGTCCATGTGTCGCCGCCGACCTGCCTGCGCCGCGTCAAATACATGAACGAGGGCGGCATCATCGAGCGCCAGGTGGCGATCGTCTCGCCCGACAAGGTGGGCGCGCGCCTGACCGCCATCGTCGAGATCACGCTCGATGTGCAAGCGGCCGAGCGCATGGCCGAGTTCGAACAGCACGTGGCGGCCGAAGCGGCCGTGCTGCAATGCTACCGGGTCGCGCCCGGCCCCGATTTCGTGCTCATCGTGCAAGTGGCCGACATGCCGGCCTACCACGCGCTGGCGCACCGCCTGTTTGCCACGCGCACCAATGTGCGTAACGTCAAAGCCTATTTCTCTACCTTCCGCAGCAAGTTCGAAACCCGCATCGCCGTCTGATTATTGCCGTTGAGTAATCTCAACGACTGCCCGGCCGAAACAGGTTCTACTGAGCAATGCCGCGCGTCCATCAGGCGACGCGCGCACTGACGAGGCGGGAGGTGGACCGATGGATGCCATTCTGGAACACGACGGGCCGATGCCCCCGGCGCCCAAGCCGCCGGGCGACCTGGTGCGCCTGGCGCGCGTGCACAAGTATTACGGCGGTGGCCTGTCCGGCGTGCATGCGCTCGACGGCGTCGAGTTGCAGGTGGGCGAAGCGGAGATGGTGGCCATTTGCGGCCCCTCGGGCAGCGGCAAGACCACCTTGCTCAACCTCATCGGCATGCTCGACCACGCGACCGAAGGCAGTATCGTGATCGCCAAGCTGCTCATTGCCCGGCTGCCGGAACAGGCGCGCGCCGACCTGCGCAATGAAATGATGGGTTTCGTGTTCCAGGGGTTCACCCTCATTCCGGTGCTGACCGCGCGCGAAAACGTGCTGCTGCCGCTGATGCTGCGCGAAGCGCTCACGCCCAAGACCTTGCGCGCCGCCCACGCGCGCGCCAGCGACCTGCTCAACCAGCTCGGGATGGCCTCCCACGTCGATACCTATCCGCCGCGCCTCGACCCCAGCCAGAGCCAGCGCGTGGCCATTGCACGGGCCCTGATGACCAGGCCGCGCCTGGTGCTGGCCGACGAGCCCACCTCGCGCCTGGACAGCGCGAGCATCCGCCTGGTGATGGACCTGTTCGTGCAGCAGCAAAACGAGCACGGCACGACCTTTATCATCGCCACCCGCGACCAGCGCCAGCTGGTGCGCATCACCCGCACCTTGCAGCTGCAAGAAGGGCGCTTGCACGTCGCCGTGGGCGACCCGGAACGCCAGCCCTTCCGGGTCCGCTTATGAGCCCGTACCGGCTGGCCTTGCGCACCCTGGTGCTGGGCCGTCCGCGCAGCGTGCTGGCGACCTTGCTGATCGCCGCCAGCCTGTGCGTGCTCGATCTGTTTGCGGGCAGCATCGCCAGCACCCGCGCCGGGATCGCGTACCAGGCCGTCATCGTGGAACGGATGGGCCACCTGACCGTCCTGCCAGTCGCCGCGCCGGGCGCGCCCCGGCAGCTGCGGCGCTTCAGTGCGGACGAAGCGGGGCGCGTGCGCGCCTTGCTGGACGGCATGAAAGGGATCGCGCTGGTGGTGCCGGAAGTGAGCGTGTCCGGGATTGCCGCCAGCGCCGAGCGCTCAGCCACGTTTGCGGGACTGGGCGTGCCCGACGTGGCGGCGCCGGGGCTGTTGCAGGCGGCACCGGGCAAGCTGCAGGCGGGAACCGGCAACGGCGTTGCCATCAGCCAGGCCAAGGCCGCAGCGCTGGCGCTGCGGGTCGGCAGCGCGCTGACGCTCACGGCGGCCGTGCCGGATGCGGCGCCCCGGTGCGTGGTGGCGCAGGTGGTCGATGTGTACGCGGCGGGCGCGGGCGACGAGCAAGCCCGTTCGATGCTGATGCCATTGGCGCTGGCGCAGGACTTGCTCGATACCGACAGCGTCGAGCGGTTTGTTGTTTTTTTGTCCGATCCGGCGCTGCTGGAACAACAGCGTGGCGCGCTGGCGGGCGCGCTGCGCAAGGCGGGCGTGCAGGCCGAGGTGCGGACCTGGCAGGAGTTGTCGCTCGCCTACATGCGCGCGCGCAGCGCGTCCGACCTGGCGTTCGACAGCATCGCGGGAATGGTGTTTGCCGTGATCGCGGCAAGTATTGCCGCCACCATGTCGATCAATGCGCTGGAACGGCGGCGCGAAGTGGCAACCTTGCGCGCGCTGGGCATGCGCAGTCATTCGGTGTTTTTGATGCTGGTCACGGAGGCGCTGGGCATGGCGATGATGGGCGTGGCGGCGAGCCTGGTCGGCAGCGGGGTGATTGCCTGGGTGATCAACCGGGTGAGCCTGGCGGACGGAGCGCCTCATGCGTTGCCAGGGGCGTTGCCGGTCGAGCTCGATGTGAACCGGATGATGATGGCCGTGGTGGCGGTGCTGGCGGTGGCCTTGATGGCGGCGCTGGTGCCGGCGTTCAAGGCGGCAAGGGCGCATGTGGCGGCGGGGCTGGGGCCCTGAAGCTGAACAAGGTCGCTTGCCTGGAGACCGTCGCTCCCGCGCCAAGGCGCGGGAGCGACGGGAGAACTTACTTCTTCACCTTCACCGGCCGCGACCAGTTTTCAATCGTCACCTGCTTGGCGCGCGAGATGGTCAGCTTGCCGGCCGGCGCGTCTTTCGACAAGGTGGTCCCGGCTCCCAGGGTCGCACCCTTGCCAACCGTAACCGGCGCGATCAGCTGGCTGTCGCTGCCGATAAACGCATCATCCTCGATCACGGTACGGAACTTGTTGGCGCCGTCGTAATTGCACGTGATCGTCCCCGCGCCAATATTCACGCGCGAACCAACCGTTGCATCGCCCACGTAGGCCAGGTGATTGGCCTTGCTGTGCGCCGCGATCTGGCTGTTCTTGATCTCGACAAAGTTGCCGATATGGACGTCTTCAGCCAGCTCGGTCCCAGGACGCAAGCGCGCATACGGGCCGATCACCGACTTGGCGCCCACCACCGCATCTTCAATATGACAGAACGGTTTGATGTTGGTTCCCGCCGCGATGCGCGCGTTGACCAGCACATTGTGCGCGCCCACGGCGACGCCGTCACCCAGTTCGACCCGGCCTTCGAACACGCAACCGACGTCGATGGTCACATCGCGTCCGCAGATCAGTTCGCCACGCACGTCGATGCGCGCCGGGTCCAGCAGGGTCACGCCTTTTTCCAGCAGCGCATGGGCAATATTGAGCTGGTGACGACGCTCCAGCTCGGCCAGCTGCACCTTGCTGTTCACGCCGGCCACTTCCCACTCGGCCGACGGATTGGCCGACACCACCGGCACACCGTCCTGCACGGCCTGCGCCACGATATCGGTCAGGTAATACTCGCCCTGCGCGTTGTTGTTCGACAGCGAACCGAGCCACTTTTTCAGGTGGCGCGTCGGCGCGACCATGATGCCGCTGTTGATTTCGCAAATAGCCCGCTCGGCTTCGTTGGCATCTTTTTCCTCGACGATGCGGGTAATCGTGCCGCCTTCGCGCACGATGCGGCCCAGGCCGAACGGATTGGCCTGCACCACCGTCAGGATGCCGAGCTTGTCAGTGCCGGCGGCGTCGACCAGGCGCTTGAGCGAGGCCACGGTGGTGAGCGGCACGTCACCGTACAGGATCAGGGTCGGGGCGTCTTCATCGAGCTGCGGCACGGCCTGGCTGACCGCGTGGCCGGTGCCGAGCTGCGGTTCTTGCAGCGCGGTATCGATGGCCGCATGGCCCGTGCTGTCCTGGCTTTTGAGCATCTCGGGCACCGCTGCGCCGCCGTGCCCGTAAATAACGCATAATTTGCTCGGTGCAAGTGCCCTTGCCGTATCGATCACATGCTGCAGGAGGGGTTTTCCCGCCAGCGGGTGCAGCACTTTCGGCAGCGCAGATTGCATACGCTTTCCCATTCCAGCTGCAAGAATCACTACGTTCATAAGCGTTCGTTCAAAAAGAGTTAATAAATGAAAAAGTTTAACACGCAGGAACCACTTTCCCAGCGCTTTCGCGTTCTTTGCCTGCTCGCCGTAATGGCCGTGCTGACCGCGTGCAGCGGCATCAAACTGGCCTACAACCAGGGCGACACCTTGCTCTACTGGTGGCTCGACGCCTATGTCGACCTCGATTCCGAGCAGGCGCCGGAGGTCAAGCAGGATATCAAGGAACTGTTCAAGTGGCATCGCCAGACCCAGTTGAAGGATTACATCCATATCCTCAATACTGCCCAGCGACAACTTGCAGCTAACCTGAGCAAGGCTGACCTGGATGCCGATTACCGCGAGATCATGTCGCGCACCGAATTGCTGGCGCAAAAGGCCTTGCCGGAGCTGACCGACCTGGCGCTCTCGATCAAGCCCGAGCAGTTGGCGCACATCGAAAAGAAGTTCGACAAGAACAACGAGACGTTCCGTAAAAAGTTCATCCGCGGCAGCGTCGACGATTTGCAGGAGAAGCGTTTCAAGAAGTCGATGGAACAGTTCGACCTGTGGTTCGGCGGCTTCAGCAAGGAACAGGAAGTGCTCTTGCGCAAGGCTTCCGATGCGCGTCCGCTGAACAACCAGCTCTGGCTCGACGAGCGCATCCGGCGCCAGCAGAAGATCATGACGGTGCTGCGCAAGATCGATAAGGAAAACCTGAGCAAGGAGGCGGCCGCGCCGCTGGTGCAGGGCCTGGTCAAGGATATGCTGGCGCGCACGCAAAGCCCCGAAAACAAGCAATTTTTCGATACCTACACGGATGGCACGATGCAGATGATCTTGACGGCTGTAAAGATCGCCACGCCGGAGCAGAAAGCCCATGCGCAAAAACGCATGCAGGGCTGGATCAGCGACTTCAACATCCTCGCTGCCGACACCAAGTAAACGCATCCGCATGACCCGCGCATCCGCCGACCGGCGGGTGCGCAAGTTTCCCGCCTCCCCGCAGCACCCATTCCCCCATGATATAGTGCGCCGGATCAGCAATCCGCCTCTCCGTCTCCATGCAAAAGAAACCCGCCAAAGTCCCGGTGCACCGTCCGCCGCCGCCAAAACAAGTCCGCATCATCGGCGGCGCCTGGAAGCGCTCGACCTTGCCGGTGCTCGACGCGCTCGGCCTGCGTCCCACCCCCGACCGGGTGCGCGAAACCGTGTTTAACTGGATCAACCACCTGTGGGACGCCAACTGGGCCGGCGCCGACTGCCTCGACCTGTTCGCCGGCAGCGGCGCGCTCGGTTTCGAAGCGGCCAGCCGCGGCGCGCGCTCGGTCACCATGGTCGACAACCACACGCCCGTGGTGCGCCAGCTCGACGATGTCAAACTCAAGCTCAAGGCCGAAAACGTCCAGGTCGCCCGTGGCGAGGCCCTTGCCACTGCGCAAAACATGGCGCTGCGCGGCCAGCGCTACGCTCTGGTGTTCCTCGATCCGCCGTACCAGCAAAACCTGCTCGAACGCAGTCTGCCGCTGTGCGTGAGCCTGCTCGCCGACGATGGGCTGGTGTATGCCGAATCCGGCGCGCCGCTGCCGTTCGAACCTGAAGACGGCAGCGCCGTGCCCGACTGGCTCGCGCCATGGGAAGCGGTGCGTAACGACAAGGCTGGCATCGTCTTCTATTACCTGCTCAAGCTGCGCAAAACGGCAGCGTAAACACCATTTGCCAGCGCTTTGTTCGGTCCCGGTCAAGACCGCCGACGGCGCTACCGGGAGCGCGCATAAATTTCAGGCATAATGCGCGTTCTATATTGGTGCATCTCTAGGGAGCCGCAATGGTTGTAGCCGTTTATCCAGGAACCTTTGACCCGCTCACGCGCGGCCATGAGGATTTGGTGCGCCGCGCGTCCGGGCTGTTCGACAGCCTGATCGTGGGCGTCGCCGACAGCAAGAACAAACGCCCGTTTTTCTCGCTGGACGACCGCCTGGAAATCGCCAATGAGGTGCTGGGCCATTATCCGAACGTGAAGGTCGAGAGTTTTTCGGGCTTGCTCAAGGATTTCGTGCGCAAGCATGACGCCCGCGTCATCGTGCGCGGCCTGCGCGCCGTGTCCGACTTTGAATACGAGTTCCAGATGGCGGGCATGAACCGCTACCTGCTGCCCGATGTCGAAACCCTGTTCCTGACACCGTCCGACCAGTACCAGTTTATCTCCGGCACCATCGTGCGCGAGATTGCCATGCTGGGCGGCGATGTGTCGAAGTTCGTGTTTCCGTCGGTCGACCGCTGGCTGCAGAAGAAGATCGCCACCATGGCGCCGCCTTCCGAATAAGAAGCAAAGCAAAGCAATCATGGCCTTACTGATTACCGACGACTGCATCAACTGCGACGTGTGCGAGCCCGAGTGCCCGAACGACGCCATTTACATGGGTGCCGAGATCTACGAGATCGACCCCAACAAATGCACCGAATGCGTCGGTCACTTCGATGAGCCGCAATGCCAGCAGGTGTGCCCGGTCAGTTGCATTCCATTCAACCCGGCCTGGCGCGAAACGCCGGAACAGTTGCGCGCGAAGTACGAGCGCCTGACCGCCGGCAAGGACACGCCGGACACGCCGCCAGCCTGAACCGGTGCCGCCGCGCCTGACCCGCTTTTAAGTGGCATTGTCAATTTATAAAGTCATGTGCCTTTAGAGCCACAGATTTGTCTTAAAACCATTAATTTCCTTGCTTAAAATGCCCTTGCGGCAATTTTTTTGTGAATTTCAATGGTATATTTGCCTAGTTCCTTAACACCCCACCATTAAATTTTCCTTGCAGCGCATATCTCGGCCCGATCTCGACCGCACAAAAAGTCTATAATACCCGCCGCGTAAATACGATGGCGGCTGTGCTCGTGTCGTCCGTCGCAGGTGCTGGCGCGTTGAAGCAAAATGCGGGAGTGCCGATCGAATAGACACCGGCAAACCGCAGGCCGGCGCCACAGGTCATTTATGCGGAACAAAAATAGTCAAACCACTGGAGACACCATGATCGTAATGAACAATTTCAGTTTCAAAGGCTTGCTGGCAGGAATCGTCCTCGCTTGTGCCTTCGGCCAGGGTGCCTGTGCGGCGGAGATCAGCGGCGTCAAGCTCGACGATACCGTCAAGGTGGCCGGCAAGGAACTCCAGCTCAACGGCTTCGGCATGCGCCAGAAATTCGTGGCCAAGGTGTACGTCACCTCGCTGTACCTGCCGGAAAAAAGCAAGTCCTTGCCTGAAATTATGAAGATGGATGGTCCTCGCCGCGTCACCCTGGTGATGATGCGCGACCTGACCTCGGACGATTTCGGCGACGCCTTCATGAACGGCCTGAACAAAAATCTCGACAACACCGAAAAAGCCAAGATCGTCACCCAGATCAGCAAGTTCGGCGAAATGTTCGCCCTGCTGCAAGTGCTGAAAAAGGGCGATGTACTGCACCTGGACTGGATTCCCGGAACCGGCACCCAGTGCGAATTCAACGGCAAGAAAATCGGCGAAGTGGTACCCGATATCGCGTTCTACAACGCCATTTTGCGCATCTGGATGGGCGAGCATCCGGTCGATACGCACTTGAAGACAGCTTTGCTCGGCGGAAAATAACATCCTTTAGCAATAAAAAAGCGGCGCCGGTATTGACCGGGCGCCGCCTTTTTTTTGCCTGCCGCTCGCGCGGCCGGGACCATCAGGACCGGGCCGCCATCGCGCGCAGTTCGGCGGTGAGGCTGGCGTTGCCGCTTGAAGAGTTGGTCATCCGTTGCAGCAATTTGGCGTTGCGCATATTCCGGCGTGCCGCGAGCTGGTCCTTGCTCAGGCGCGGTTTCACCACCAGCACCAGCGCGCGGAAGATACCGACCAGCAAAGGCTTGAAAAACAGGGCGACGGCGGCGATCGCCAGGACCAGGGCCACGCCTTGCACCAGCGGCATCAGCGAAAAGGCAGCAGCGCCCGTGGTGTGAAGCAGAGTAGACATGATATGGAAATCGCAGGATCAGTTGTTATGAGTCAACTATAGTGCAACGCAACATATAAATCCAATTCCAATATCCAATACCGATTATATCAATGGTGAATGGATTGCGGTATGATAGCTAATCGCTAACTCTTTTCGATCATCATGAGCTTTTTGACCCTGGATTTGAACCTGCTGCGCGTGTTCGACGCGGTGATGACCGAGCAAAACCTGACGCGCGCGGCCGGGCACCTGGCCATGACCCAGCCGGCGGTCTCGAACGCGATCAAGCGCTTGCGCGAGAGTCTGGGCGATGAATTGCTTATCCGCACGGCCTACGGCGTCAAGCCGACCCCGCGCGCCGAGTTGCTGTGGCCGGCGGTGCGCCAGGCTTTGGCCGGGCTGGAAGCGGCGGTGACGCCGGAAACGTTCGATGTGTCCAAGGCGCACGCCACCTTCCGCATGGCCATGGCGGACGCCACGGCGGCGTTCTGGCTGCCTTCGCTGATGCGTTCGATCGAGAGCGAAGCGCCGGGCGTGAACGTGCGCATGGTGCCGCTGACGACGCGCGAACCGCGCCCGATGCTGCTGCGCGGCGATATCGACCTGGCGGTGGGTTTTTTCCCCGGGGTGGCGGCGCAGTTGTCGAGCGACACCAGTTCGCCGATCCGCCATGAGCGCTTGTATTCGGGCCATTATGTCTGCGTGATGCGCAAGAACCATCCGCTGGCCAAGGTCGAGCTGGGGATGGAGAACTATTGCGCGGCGAATCACTTGCTGGTGAGTTTTTCCGGCCGCGCGCATGGCCTGGTGGACGAGGCGCTGGCGCAGTTGGGCCGCGAGCGGCGCATTTTGCTGACCGTGAACCAGTTTTTCACGGCGGGGCGAGTGGTGGCCAATTCGGATTTGATCACCGTGCTGCCGAAGCATTTGATTGCCTCGACCGGGATGACCGATGCGCTGGTGTGGCGCGAGCTGCCGTTCAGCTTGCCGGCGGTGCACCTGGACATGCTCTGGCACGAACGCGACGCCCGCAGCCCGGCGCACAAATGGCTGCGCAAGCATCTGGAAGGGATGAATACAACGACCTTGCGGGCGGTGACGAACAGCGACTAAGAGTGCCTGACAAAACCGGTCACTTGTCCTGGGAGCAACAACAGCGTACAGTGAGTCACTGCAACCGGCCGCTTTCGGGCCAGAAGCAGACATCCGCGGCTGGGCTGGGCGAACTAAGCAGCAAATGAAAGAGGTGTTCGTCCATGCGCCGCGTGCCGCTTGCTATTGCAAACTCGAGTACTGCAACCGGCCAGAGCGAACGTCAAGCTCCTGACTCCACTATTTGAAAAACACGTCAGTTATCGAGCGAGCCGGCTTCAAGACTGGCTGTGAACAGCCTGTCCGCAATCTCGGCGACGCGTCTTCCGTACATGCGCGCGGTTTCGAGGTCGCCGAACGACATCTCTTCCGGCGCGGCATCAGCAGGCGTCTGCGCCATCGGACCGAGGAACGAGCCCATGCGATTGATATCGTCGCGCTGGGATGCCTTGGTGTTGGATGATTTCATGCCCATGCCCACCCAGATCCCGCGATGCTGCGCGGCCAGCAGCGTGAAATACTGGAGCGTCGCCAGCTTGTCACCATTGATGCTTGCGCTGTTGGTAAATCCGCCGAAGACCTTGTCCTTCCACAAATCGGCAAACCATGGCTTTGACGATGCATCGGCAAATTTCTTGAATTGCCAGCTCGGCCCGCCCATGTAGGTTGGCGACCCGAGTATGATGTATTGCGCGACTTCTATTTCCGCCCACGCCTGGTCGGACAGATTGCCGTCGGCGTCAATCTGAAGCAGGCTTGCTTGAGCGCCCTCTGCCACGGCCTCGGCCACCCGTTTGGTATGGCCATAGCCTGAATGGAAAATGACAACGCCTTTTGATTTTTGGGAATGCATGCTCATGATAAGACTTTCAAGGTTGATGGGTAATGCGTGAAGTAATCAGGGCGAGAAAGACCAGCATCGGGAAAAGGGCATGCAGCCATTCCTGTTGGATCACCAGAGTGAGGGCAGCGGCCGCCATGACGGCGCCTCCCAGCGCGATTCCCGCTGTATGAGTCATCCTTCGTGCCTGGAAAAAGGCGCTGGACAGTTCGAGCAAACCAGTGGCGTCATGCATCCACCCGGGGTATCCCCATCGCCGATATTGCGCGAGCAGCGGGGCAGTGGCGAAAACATTGAGCAGCCCGGCGCACACGAAGAACGCGATCAAAACCCACTTCAACAATCCACGCCAGGAGACGGTTTTCAAGATAAACTTCTTCTTCGAAGAAGTGCTCATGATGATGCCGTTTGACGTTCCGTGGACGCATCCACGCCAGGCTTGACCTGTACGCCGGCGGGCATGCGCGTCGGTGCAGTCCGCTCGAGCATCCAGCCCGGATATTCCGGCGTGAGCTTGCTGACGCTGTCGAGTTGGGAGAGATCATCGGCGTCGAGCTCAAGATTCACGGCGCGCAGATTCTGTTCAAGCTGATCCAGACGCCTTGCACCCATGACGACGGAAGTGACGAAGGGCTTCGCCATGACGTAGGCGAGGGCGACGCTTGCCACGTTCGCCGAATGCTTCTCGGCGATGGTGCGCATTGCCGCTACGCAGGCCCAGGCTTTGTCGTTATCGACAGGAGGAAAATTGAAAGTCGCGCGCCGACCCTGATTGATTGAATCGGGACCAAATTTACCGGACAGCAGGCCGCCTGCCAGCGGCGACCAAGCCAGCAGCCCCATCTTCTCTTCGCTCAGCATCGGCGCCAGTTCACGCTCGATATCGCGGCCTGCGATCGAATAATAGGCTTGCACGGTTTCGAAGCGTCCGTACCCTCGTCGCTCGGCAATGCCATTCGCCTTGGCGATGCGCCAGGCTGACCAGTTCGAGACGCCCGCATGACGCACGAGCCCACGCGACATCAGGTCATCGAACGCGCGCAGCGTTTCTTCAAGGGGGGTCACCGGATCGTTGGCATGCACTTGGTAGAGGTCGATGTACTCTGTCTGCAGGCGCTCCAGGCTGGCCACGATCGCGTCCATGATGTGTCCGCGCGATGCGCCGCGGTCGTTCGGTCCGGAGCCCGACGGATTGAATACTTTGGTCGCGATAACGACATCTTTGCGTGCCACGCCAAGATTTTTCAAAGCCTGGCCCAGCATGCGCTCGGCATGGCCGTGGGTATAGACATCGGCGGTATCGAAGACATTGACACCTGCGTCCAGACAGCGCTGCACGATGTTGTCGGCCGTCGCTTGATCCATTCCGGCGATATCGTGATACAGGCCTGCCTGCCCCGGAGGACCGAAGGTCATTGTGCCGAGGCACAGCTCGGACACGAACAGCCCTGTGTTACCCAATTGTTTGTAGCGCATCATCGCCTCGAAAAGTGTAGGGGGTCCCACTTGGTGGCCCCAAGCGTTCACTATGCCCGCTGCGACTTTTTCTATAAAGTGCTCCTATGGAAACCCATTGTTATCAAAACATATGACAATACAAAACCTTGAGGCGTTGGAGATTTTTGTTCGCATCGCAGAAATGAGCAGCTTCACCCACGCCGCTGAGAGCATAGGCATTCAGAAAGGCCGGGCGTCGAACGTGGTCCGCCAGCTGGAGGCGCAATTGGGCGTGCGCCTGTTACACCGTTCGACCCGGACGGTGCAATTGAGCGAAGACGGGCGCAACTTCTACACGCGTGCACGCGCTTTGCTCGCGGATGCCGAGGATCTGGGTTCAATGTTCAGCGGACGCGACGCACCGCTGAGCGGCCGTCTGCGCATCGACTTGCCCACCGAATTAGCCCGTACCACGGTCATGCCCGCCTTGCCGACTTTCCTGGCACGCTATCCGGACATCGAGCTGGAGATATCCAGCACTGACCGGCGCGTCGAGCTGGTCCAGGAAGGGATCGATTGCGTGCTGCGAGTTGGCCCCATCGTCGACGAAACGCTGGTGGCACGCCCCTTCGGGAACCTTCCGATGGTAAACGCCGCGAGTCCGGCTTATCTTGAGCAGCGTGGAATACCTCGCACCCTGCACGAGCTGCTCGCGCAGGGACATCGCATGGTGCACTACACGCCGACCCTGGGCACCCGGCCATTCGGCTGGGAATACCCGGACGGCGACGGCTTTGCCACGCTCGCGCTGCCCGGCGCGGTTAGCGTCAACAACGTCCAGGCTTATCACGGTGCGGGACTGGCCGGCCTCGGACTGATTCAGGCCGGGCTGACCAGCCTGAAACCCTATCTTGCCAACGGCGAACTGATCGAGGTGCTGCCGGGTTTGCGGCCGGCGCCGTTGCCGGTATCGGTCGTGGTGGCACATCGCCAGAACCTGTCGCGCCGCGTTCGCATTTTCATCGAATGGCTCGAACAGATCCTGCAGCCAGACTTGGAACGGTAACCGCAGTCGGAGCCAGTCTCATCATGTTGGATTGACGCTTCCATTCATTGAGACTAAGCGTGCAGTACCTGCCGCGTGAGCTCGGGTGCGGGAGCGGCATGACGTGCCGGCGTCGCCTTCACGAATCGATGCAAGCGGGTGTTTGGCACAGCGTTCACGAGGCGGTCCTGCAGCGGCTCCGAGAATATGACCAGATCATGCGGGATCGAGCCTGCATTGACGCAGCCAGCGTGTCGGCACCGGCTGGTGGCGGGCATACTGGCCAAAACCCGACTGATTGCGGCGAGCTCGGCTGCAAACACCATTGACTGGTAGATCAGCTTGCCTGCTCACTCATCTGCTGGAGGTACGTCGAGAGGTTTTGTCAGGCGCTCTAAGCCGCGCCCGCCCCTCCTATGCCGGTGTTGTTCCGCGCTGCGGCGCGTTGGAGCTCGGGCGCCAATCCGGCAACGAATCCCTCCATCGTTTCCTCGCCCAGATCCACCGCCTTGGCGCCGCCGCCGGCCACGAAAGTGATATCGGCAATGCCGATCACACCGAGGATGAGGCGCAGGTATTGCGTGGCAATATCGCGCTCGCGGATGGGCGAACCTTCGGTATACACGCCTCCCGAAGCGATCAGCACGGTCGCCTGTTTGCCGGTAACGAGGCCGCGTCCGTCGAAGCCGAGCGTCATCCCCTTGCGCACGATGTGATCGATCCATGCCTTCAGTACGGCGGGCACGTTATAGTTGTAGACCGGCGTGGCAATGACGATGTGGTCTGCCGCGAGCAGTTCGGCCACCAGTTGGTCCGACAGCGCCAGCCTGTCCTTCATCGCAGGCGAATGCTGGGCAGGGGGCGTGAAATAGGCCTCCAGCCAGGGTGCCGTGACAAAAGGCAAGCCCGTTTCCATCAAATCGCGCTCGAGCACCTCGCCACCCGGATGCGCGGCCCGCCACTCCTCCACAAAGCGGCGCGTCATATGGCGCGAGACCGACGTATTGCCGCGAGGGCTGGTTTCGACCACCAGAAGTTGAGTCATTTGAATATCTCCTTACAAAAGAATTGGCTGCAGGCGATCAATATATAGCCAGCAATCTCCCTGTACCAGAGATCAAAATATGATACTTTCTATCGGAATTTGTGATGACTCACGCAAGGGAGGACTGTCTTGATCGGAAGTTTTACGCTGGACCAGCTGCGCGTGCTGGTGACGATTGCCGACACGGGCAGCTTCTCCGCCGCAGGCAGGAAACTGGGGCGTGTGCAGTCGGCCATCAGCCAGGCAATTGCGACACTGGAACAAGTCCAGGGCGTGCTGCTGTTCGATCGCAGCGGTCACCGGCCGCGCCTGACTGACAGCGGGCGTGTCCTGGTCGAGCAGGCGCGCCTGGTCCTGGCGAGCGCCGACCGTTTCCAGGCGATAGCGATGAGTACGCACGCCGGCCTGGAGCCCGAACTCGTCATCGCCATCGACCCACTGGTGCCGAGCGCGCCCTTGATCGACAGCTTGCGCGCGCTGGGGGAACGCTTTCCCGATCTTCCGGTCAATTTCTCGACAGAAGGGCTGGGTGGCTCGTTGCGGCGCTTGCGCAGCGGCTCGGCCGCGCTCGGCATCTGCCTGCTGCTTCCCGCCGTTCCCGATGACGTCGTCGCCTACCCCTTGCTCACTATCGGCATGCAGCCCGTTGTCGCGCCCGCACATCCACTGGCCGCGCTTGGACGTCCGGCAACACACGCCGATCTGGAGCCGCACGTGCAACTTGTGCTGTCCGATCCTGTCGACCCCGGTGGGGGGAATTACGGGCTGGCGAGCGCCAGGCTGTGGCGCTTCGTCGATCTGGGGCGGCGCCTGGACTTCGTGATGGCGGGCTTTGGATGGTGCCGCATGCCCGCGCATCTGATCGCCGGGCCGGTCGCCGCCGGGCAACTGCATGCGTTTCAGATCATCGACGACCCGACACCCCGGGAAGGACTGACCATGTATGCGGCGCATATGCGCAACCGCGCACTCGGGCCGGCGGGACGCTGGCTGCTCGACCACCTCAGGGAACGTTTAGCGGCGTGAATGCGGCTGCGGATCGTCCGGCGCTATGTGGCCGCCGACCGGTACCCGATCCGAAATCCGCCCCAGTGCTTGCCATCGACGTAAATCGGGGCCGACAGGTCGTGCATCACTTCTCCCGTATCGCGCTTGTATGTCTGCAACAAAAACGCCTTGGTATTCGCGCCGCAACGTGACCCGGTGCGGTCATTGAAAATCCGCTTGGTCCGGTTGTTCACGATATCGACAGCGTAATCCCCGGTCAGCGGCTGCGAAAACTTTTTGTTATGGGTCGGAAAATACCCATTCCTGTCGACCGCGCCCGCGTACGCCAGTTGCGGCATGGCGGCCAACAAGGCTTCCTACCACGCTCGCGAGCGAGGCCATCCCGACGCTGGCTGTTGCCGCCTGCTCATTAATCGCGCGCACCATCATGCTGATTTCGCCGGCGGCCTCGCGGGTGCGATGCGCCAGCTGGCGCACTTCGCCGGCCACCACGGCAAAGCCGCGCCCGTGCTCGCCGGCCCGCGCCGCTTCGATGGCGGCGTTGAGCGCCAGCAAATTGGTACGGGCGGAAATTTCGGTGATGACGTCGGTAAAACCGGTGATGGCCCTGGACTTTTCCTGCAGCGCACTCATGGTGCCGGCGGCTTGGTGGGCGTCGACGCGGGCGCTGCTGATGCGCTTGAGCCCTTCGGCCACCTCGGCGCGTCCGGCCACGCTTTCGCTGCGCACTTCAGCGGCCACGGTGGCGGCGCGCCCGGCGTTGACGGCAATCTGCTCGGTGGTGCGGGCCACCTCTTCAGCGCTGGCAACGATGCCGATGGCGGTTTGCACGTCCTTTTCGATCTTTTTCTTGACCGAATCGACAAAATACGCCGTTTCGGCGGCGCCGATCATGATGTCGTCGATGGAATGGCCGACCACGGCGATGAACTTCCCGCTATCGCCGCCATCGCCTTTCGCTTGCAGGAGGAGGAACAGGCCAATGCTGGCCACGCCCGCCAGCGCGGCGGCGAGTAGCGGTCCGAGCGCGGGGCCGGCAGCCAAGCCAAGGAGGAAAACCACAAGAACGCCACCAGCGGCCGCGCCGCAACAGGCGAGCACGCGCCGCCCAGTCCTGGAATGAAGTTGCTTCATGTGTCCCCTGGCCGCTCGAATCGCCAGGACATCCTCAGTACGAAGCCGTTCCTTGGTATTCGATCGTCATAAAGCTACAGCATAAGCAAGGGAAGCTCAATGCATTTGAGACACAATGTATCCAAACAAAAACATTTCTGCCGAGTGCTTATTTGATCGGCAGTTTGGTGGTATTTTTGACTTCTTCCATGACGGCGTAGGTATGGGTTTCGCGCACGCCTTTCTGGAGCAGGGTTTTGCCTAGGAATTCGCGGTAGGCGGCCATATCCTTGACGCGGGCCTTGACCAGGTAGTCGAAACCGCCGGCCACCATATGGCATTCGAGCACTTCGGGGATGAGCTGGACGCTGTTCTTGAAGGCGTCGAAGACTTCGGGTGTGGTGCGGTCGAGCACCACCTCGATGAAAACCAGCAAGGAAACGTCGAGCAACTGGGGATTGAGCTGGGCCGTGTAGCCCATGATGTAGCCCGATTCGTGCAGCTTGCGCACGCGCTCGAGGCAAGCGGCAGGCGACAGGTTCACCCGCGCCGCAAGTTCCACGTTGCTGATCCGGCCGTCGCTTTGTAGTTCCGACAGAATTTTCTTGCTAATCTTGTCCAGCATTGAGATCTCCGCAATAAATTTTATTTGGTGAAATTGTCTCACCAAAAACTATCTATGGCTAGTCTTCTGTAATACCAGAATTAATCCAGAAGAATTCACTCTACAATCGAATCATCTTTTCGCGCACGCCGCAACATCGATTCCTTAACGGAAAGCCATGTTGACCGTACGCGGAATCGTCATTCCGATTCGTTTAATCCAAGTAAAGAGTTCTCAATGCAAACTGCCGCTGCTTCGGCCATCCCCTTCGTTCCCTTCTCAGCGCTCCAGGCTGAAATCAAGCTGGACCAGGCGCCATTGCGCGCCGCCATCACCGCCGCTTACCGGCGCGATGAAGCCGAGGCCGTCGACTGGCTGTTGGGGCAGGGCAATCGAGCCCATCCGGACGCGCACGCGCTGGCGCACCGCCTGGTCTCGGCCGTGCGTGAAAAACGCACGCGCTCGTCCGGCGTCGATGCGCTGATGCATGAATTCTCCCTGTCTTCCGAAGAAGGTGTCGCACTGATGTGTCTGGCTGAAGCGCTGCTGCGCATTCCCGACAGCCAGACCGCCGACCGCCTGATCGCCGACAAGATCAGCAAGGGCGACTGGCGCAAGCACCTGGGCGAGTCGCCCTCGCTGTTCGTCAACGCCGCGACTTGGGGTTTGCTCATTACCGGCAAGCTGGTCGGCACCAGCAGCGAAACCGGGCTCGGCTCGGCGCTGACCAAGCTGATCGGCAAGGGTGGCGAACCGTTGATCCGCAAGGGCGTGGACCTGGCGATGCGCATGCTGGGCAACCAGTTCGTCACCGGCCAGACCATCGGCGAAGCGATCAAGAACAGCCGCGACAATGAACAGCGCGGCTATCGCTATTCCTACGACATGCTGGGCGAAGCGGCCCTGACCGAAGCCGATGCCAAAAACTATTACGCCTCGTACGAAACGGCGATCCATGCGATCGGCAAGGCGTCGAACGGACGCGGCATCAAGGATGGGCCGGGCATTTCGGTCAAGCTGTCGGCCCTGCACCCACGTTACAGCCGGGCCCAGCATGCGCGCATGATGAACGAACTGCTGCCGCGCGTGAAAAGCCTGGTGTTGCTGGCCAAACAATACAACATCGGCATCAATATCGATGCGGAAGAAGCCGACCGCCTCGAAATTTCGCTCGACATGATGGAAGCGATGGCCTTCGACCCGGACCTGGCCGGTTTCGAGGGCATCGGTTTCGTGGTGCAGGCCTACCAGAAGCGCTGCCCGTTCGTGATCGATTTCCTGATCGACCTGGCGCAGCGCAGCGGGCGCAAGTTCATGGTGCGCCTGGTCAAAGGCGCGTATTGGGATGCCGAAATCAAGCGCGCGCAAGTCGATGGCATGCCCGGTTATCCGGTCTATACGCGCAAGGTCTACACCGACGTGTCGTACCTGACCTGCGCCAAAAAACTGTTAAAAGCGAGCAGCCTGCTGTACCCGCAATTTGCCACCCATAATGCGCATAGCCTGTCGGTGATTTACACCTGGGCGCAGCAGGACGGCATCAAGGATTATGAATTCCAGTGCCTGCACGGCATGGGCGAAACGCTGTACGACCAGGTCGTCGGCAAGGCCAACCTGGATAAACCGTGCCGCATTTATGCGCCGGTCGGCTCGCACGAAACACTGCTCGCCTACCTGGTGCGCCGCCTGCTGGAAAACGGCGCCAATTCCTCGTTCGTCAATCAGATCGTCGATGAAAAAGTGAAGATCGAATCGCTCATCGCCGACCCGTTCGAGGCATCCCGCGCGCAGGGCGGTGCGCCGCATCCCGGCATCGCTTTGCCGCTTGCCTTGTTTAGTGCGGAACGCAAGAATTCGGCCGGCCTCGATCTGTCCAACGAAGATGTACTGCGCGATATCGGCACCGCACTGGCGCAGCCGCGCAATTACCACGCTGCGCCCTTGATCGATGGCCCGGTGGTGGCCGGCGCACCGGCGTCGATCCGCAATCCGGCGCTGCACCTTGACGTCGTCGGTAAAGTCAGCGACGCCAGCGCCGCCGATGTGGAAACGGCGCTGCACAGCGCCAGCAATTACGCCATGGATTGGCAAACCACCGGACCGACGGCGCGTGCCGCGATGCTCGCGCGCGTGGCCGATCTGTTTGAAGAAAACTATGCGGAACTGATGGCGCTGGCCATTCGCGAAGCCGGTAAATCGCTGCCGAACGCGATCGCCGAAATCCGCGAAGCGGTCGATTTCCTGCGCTATTACGCGGCCCAGGTGCATGGCACGCAGCATGTGCTGGCGCTCGGTCCGGTGACCTGTATCAGCCCGTGGAATTTCCCGCTTGCGATCTTCACCGGACAGGTGGCGGCAGCGCTTGCCGCCGGTAATGTGGTGCTGGCAAAACCGGCGGAACAAACCCCGCTGATCGCGTATCGCGCGGTGCAGTTGTTCCATGAAGCGGGTATTCCCAAAGCGGCCCTGCAATTCTTGCCTGGTCGCGGCGAAGTCGTCGGCGCCGGTTTGACTGGCGATGCGCGCGTCAAAGGCGTGATTTTCACCGGCTCCACCGAAGTGGCGCAATTGATCAACCGCACCCTGGCGGCGCGCTCGGTAAAAGAATCGTGCGATATTCCCCTGATCGCCGAAACCGGCGGCCAGAATGCGCTGATCGTCGATTCCTCGGCCTTGCCGGAACAGGTGGTGCAGGACGTGATGACATCGGCGTTCGACAGCGCCGGCCAGCGCTGCTCGGCCTTGCGCGTGCTGTTCCTGCAACACGAAATCGCCGATAAAACCATCAAGATGCTCAAGGGCGCGATGCAGGAATTGCGCGTGGGCGTGCCGGATCGCCTGGCCACCGATATCGGCCCGGTCATCGATGTGGAAGCACAGCAAAACCTGCTGAAACATATCGAGCGCCTCAAATCCACCGCCAAAAACCACTTTGCGCTGGAAGTGCCGGCGGCAGTGGCGGCGCAGGGCACGTTTGTAGCCCCGACGGTGCTCGAAATCGGCTCGCTGGCCGAACTGACGCAGGAAGTATTTGGCCCGGTGCTGCACATCATTCGCTATCGCCGCGACGATTTGCCAAAACTGATCGAGTCGATCAACGCCACCGGTTTCGGCCTCACTTTGGGCGTGCATTCGCGTATCGATGAAACGATCGATTTCATTACCGCGCGCGCGCATGTCGGCAATATCTACGTGAACCGCAATATCGTTGGCGCCGTGGTCGGCGTGCAACCGTTCGGCGGCGAAGGCCAGTCCGGAACGGGTCCGAAAGCGGGCGGCCCGCTCTACCTCAAGCGCCTGCAGCGCGCCGCACCGCCGCTGCTGGAACATGAGCGCCAGGGCACGCCGGGCCTGGACGCCTTGCTGGTCTGGGCCAACACCCACGGCCACACGCACGTCGTCACCCTGGCCGAAGAATACATGCGCACCACCCTGGCCGGCGCCAGCCTGATCCTGCCCGGCCCGACCGGCGAGCGCAACGGCTTGTCGTTCGCCCCGCGCGGCGCCATTTTGTGTGCGGCGGCGACGCCTGGCGTGTTGCTCAATCAATTGGCGGCATGCCTGGCGACGGGCAACCAGGCGATTGTGCTGGCGCGTGCAAAAGAAGTCATTCCCGAAGGCTTGCCACCGGAAGTCATGGACCGCATGACCTTCGTGAGCGGCGTCGATACGGCCGAATGCCATTTCCAGATTGCCCTGGTAGAAGCGTCGCTGACGGCCGAATTGTGGCCTGTGCTGGCGAGCCGCCAGGGAGCGATTGTCGGCGTCATCGATACCTCGGAAGAAGGTCCGATTGCGCTGTGGCGCATGGTGGCCGAGCGCGCACTGTGCGTCAATACCACTGCGGCTGGCGGAAACGCAAGCTTGATGACCTTAGGTCTTTAATGATGTAAACATAAACTACCCCTTGGAGGATGACATGATCGTAGGCGTTCCAAAAGAGATCAAGAATCACGAATACCGGGTCGGCTTGACGCCGCCGAGCGTGCGCGAATTAAGCTCGCGCGGACACCAGGTGCTGGTTCAGAAAAATGCGGGCGCTGAGATCGGGTTATCCGATGAGCAGTATGTGGCCGCCGGTGCGAGCATGGTCGACGACGCGAAAGAAATTTTCGCGCGCGCCGACATGATCGTCAAAGTCAAGGAACCGCAGCCGGTCGAATGCGCGATGCTGCGCGACGGCCAGATCCTGTACACCTATCTGCACCTGGCGCCGGACCCGGAGCAAACTGCGGCGCTGGTCAAATCGGGCGCCATTTGCATCGCGTACGAAACCATTACCGGCGCCGGCGGCGGTTTGCCCTTGCTCGCTCCCATGAGCGAAGTGGCGGGGCGCATGGCGATCCAGGCCGGCGCCGCCCACCTCGAAAAATCCAAAGGCGGCATGGGATTGCTGCTCGGCGGCGTTCCCGGCGTGGCGGCCGGCCATGTGGTCATTATCGGGGCCGGCGTGGTCGGTACCAATGCGCTGCAAATGGCCATTGGCACCGGGGCGCGGGTAACGGTGCTCGATAAAAGCATCGACCGCCTGCGCCAGCTCGACCTCATATTCGGCAACCGCATTTCGACCCAGTATTCGAATGCGCATGCGATCGAGGAAGCGGTGCTGTCGGCCGACCTGGTGATCGGCGGCGTGCTGGTACCGGGCGCTGCGGCGCCCAAACTGGTCACGCGCGCCATGATTGCGAAAATGAAGGCCGGCGCGGTGGTGGTCGATGTGGCGATCGACCAGGGCGGCTGTTTTGAAACCTCGCATGCGACCACGCACGCCGATCCAACCTATATCGTCGACGGCGTGGTGCATTACTGCGTGGCCAACATGCCGGGCGCGGTGGCGCGCACCTCGACCTTTGCGTTGAATAACGCGACCATCGGCCACGCGGTGGCGCTGGCGGAAAAGGGTTGGAAAAAAGCCCTGGCCGACGACGCCCATCTGAAAAACGGCTTGAATGTCTGCCAGGGCAAAATCACTTACGCGGCAATTGCCCAGGCACTCGGGTACGACTACACGCCGGCCGATTCCCTGCTGGTCTGAGAGGCTGAGAGTCTTGCGATCATGCCCGCTCATCACGCCAGAAAGCGCCCGCTCGTCGTTGCAAATGCTCGCCATAGCCCGAGCTATGGCTGTGCTTTGCGCCTAGCTCGGCCACTCTCTGGCGCGCTGCTCGGGCACGCCCGAAAAACTCACAACCTCTGAGGCCGGCCGCTTTTCAGCTCGGCGCAGAAACGCGTGACGATATGAAAAGCATAACGGGAGGCGACTGATTTCACGAAGCGCATGAAATCGGTCGCCGCCTCTTCATTCGCGTTATCCGAAATCGTCCGGATCACCGCAAACGGAATGCCCAGCTCGAAGCACACCTGGGCCACCGCCGCTCCTTCCATTTCCACCGCCAGCAATCCTGGCAGCGATCCGTTCAACTGCGCCAGGTGCGCGCGTTTGCTGATGAACTGATCGCCGCTGGCAATCAGCCCGCGATGCACCCGTGGCCGCTCCAGGCCAAATTCGGCCCGTTCCACGTCGTCGATTGCCGTTTCAAAATCCTTGTCCAGGAATTCAAGCGCCGCACTGGCGGCGCGCTGGCTCATCTGCAAGTCGGACTGGAAGTGCGACAAACCGGTCAACGGCACCTCGAAGCGGGGAAACAGGGGACTGGCATCCATGTCGTACTGGACCAGCGATTCGGCCACCACGATGTCGCCCACCTTCACTCCCGCATCGCCCGCACCGGCAACGCCGGTGAACAGGATGTGGGTAACTCCGTACTTTTCCACAAGCGTGGTCGCGGTCATGGCGGCGGCAACCTTGCCAATCCGCGACAGGACGCAGACAGCGTCGATTCCAGCGACTTGTCCTGATGCGTAGTTGCGCATGCCATGGATGAGCGTGGCGGGGCCTTGCATGCCTTCCACGAGCCCTTCCTGTTCTTCGTGCAAGGCGCTAATGATGCCTAAACGTATGTTTTTGCCTGAATTCATGCTTTGCAGAACCTTTTTGGTGAGTGTGCATGTGGGTAAGTCTGGAGTTTTCCACAAGGATAAACCGTTCTGCGTGCACTGCAAGCTTCGGAAGGCGCGCAGGAGGCCGCCAGCGTCGATTTCTGCAGACAGTCCCGGCTTGCGGTCCAGCGACCTTGTTGTGGCCGTGGCGGTGCCTCCAGGGGCTTCCCAGTGCATCGCCGGTTCTGCATTTTTACCTGGAGCTGCTTGCAAACGCTTGTTTTTCGGGTTTTTCTGGCTTTTGGCGGATCTTGCTGTGGATGACTTCGAGGTTATGCACTGCCTTGCCGGGGTTTAGGGTTTTATATAAGTAGTATGTATACAAATTTAGTAGTGATAGTAAACGTCCGTTTTTGTGTGGATAAGTCCGGTTTTATCAACAGGATCAAGCGTTTACGCATCGAAAAAGTCGCTGGAAAAGGCCTGTATCTTCAAAGGATGACTGTTGGACAAAAATTTGCCTGTGAACAAAGTCGATGGTTTTGCACATCTCATCCTGTGGATATCCATCGACTTATCCACATGTACTGCCAGCCAGTCGCGTTCTTCGCGGCTTTTTTTGGTCTGCAGAAAAATGACTTGCCCGTTTTTGTGGGCGATTCTTTTTTTTTGGAAACTTTGAGTTTTTGTTCAGCAAAGAAATTTTTTTCGCTTTTTGGCCTTTGGGGTTCTCGCGGTCGTTTTTTCAAAGGTCTTGATGGTTTACCTAAAAAGGTTAAATATAGAATTAGTAGTAGTTGTTAACAGGGGTGTTTTTCTGTGGATAATGGCAAAAACCCGTACGAAATCATGAGCTTGCGAGAGGTATAAGTCGGTGATCACCTCTGTATCCGGCTGGTATCAATCTGGGACAAATTTTGGCCTGTGAATAAAGTCGCGTTTATCCACAAACGGTGCCTGTGGATATCAATAGGCTTATCCACAGGTCCTTTCGAACCTTGGTGGAGGTGATATGGATCTGCACGCGTTGTTTAAGTTTCCAATTTTGCAAGGCCCGATGGCCGGCGGCGCCAGCCGGGCCGAATTGGTGGCCGCGGTATCGAATGCGGGTGGCCTGGGTTGCATGGCAGGATCGTTGATGTCGCCCGCATCCTTGCGCGACGAGGTAGGCCGGATCAGGTCGATGACCGACCAACCGTTTTTGATGAATTTTTTTGTTCTCCAGACACCTTCGCCCACGCCGGACGAGGTCGGCGCCGCTGTTGAACTGCTGCGCCCGGTCTGGGAAAGCCTTGGTTGGGACAATTTACCGGTGCCGGCACAGTGGTGCCAGGACTTCGAGGCCCAGTTCGACACCCTGATCGCACTGCGCCCGGCGGCGGCCAGTTTTACGTTCGGCATCCTCACGCCCATCCAGGTCGAGCGGCTGCACGACGCCGGCATCTACGTGATGGGTACGGTCACGACGGTGGAAGAAGCGCTGGCCTGGGAAAACGTGGGCGCCGACGCCGTGATCGCTTCGGGCATCGAGTCCGGCGGCCATCGCGGCACCTTTCTTGGACCGCAAGAAGACGCCACCCTGGACGGAAAAGCGCTCTGGCCCCAGGTGGCCGAAGCCGTCAAGATGCCGGTTATTGCCGCCGGCGGCATCATGACCGGGGTCGATATTGCCGAAGCACTCGCGCTGGGGGCCCAGGCCGTGCAAATGGGCAGCGCCTTTATCGTGACCGATGAGTCCGGCATTCATCCCGCCTATAAACAGCGGTTGATCGAGGCGCGCGACACGCCCACCCGCCTGACGCGCGCCTTCAGTGGCCGCTACGCGCGCGGCCTGGAAAACAGCTTCATGCGCAAGATGGAAAGTGTCGAGAAGCAAGTTCCAGCGTATCCTGTCCAAAACGCACTGACCACGGGCATACGCGCAGCCGCGGCCGAACGGGGCGATACCGAACTCATGTCGCTCTGGGCGGGGGCCGAGATCCGCCGCGCGCGGCCGATGCCGGTTGCCAAACTGATGCAAATGCTGGTGGCCGAGATGCGCACCATATAAAAGAAAATGAGACGAGGAGCGGCATTTGGAATCGGCAGGAGAATACGACTACATCATCATCGGCGGCGGCACGGCCGGCTGCGTGCTGGCCAACCGCCTGACCCGGCGCCGCGACATCAACGTGCTGCTGATCGAAGCGGGCGGACGCGACGACTACCTCTGGATCCACATTCCGGTCGGCTATTTGCACTGCATCGGCAATCCGCGCACCGACTGGCTGTACAAGACCGAAGCGGATGCCGGCCTGAACGGTCGCGCGCTGATTTATCCGCGCGGCAAAGTCCTGGGCGGCAGTTCCTCGATCAACGGCATGATCTATATGCGCGGCCAGTCGCACGATTACGACCGCTGGGCCGACCTGACCGGCGACGCCGGCTGGGCTTGGGACAAGGTATTGCCGCTTTTTAGGAAGAGCGAGGATTATCACGGCGGCGCCAGCGTACTGCACGGTAGCGGCGGTGAATGGCGGGTCGAGAAACAACGCCTGTCCTGGCAATTGCTCGACGCGTTTCGCGATGCCGCCGAACAAACCGGTATTCGCAAAATCGACGATTTCAACGGTGGCGACAACGATGGTTGCAACTATTTCGACGTCAACCAGAAGCGCGGCATCCGCTGGAACACGGCCAAGGCCTTCCTCAAGCCAGCGGCCAAACGGCCCAACCTGACCATCATGACCGGTTGTCACGTGGAACGGTTGATCATCGACGACACGGAGCAGGGCAAAGTCTGCCGGGGCGTCGAATTTACCGGCGGCGGTACGGCGTTCACGGCGACGGCCGCGCTGGAAACGGTGCTGACCGCCGGCGCGGTCGGTTCGCCGCAGATTTTGCAACTGTCCGGCATCGGCCCGGCGGCGTTGTTGCGCGACGCCGGCGTGACGGTGCAGGTCGACGCGCCCGGGGTTGGGGATAACTTGCAGGATCACTTGCAGCTGCGCATGATCTACAAAGTCAGCAATGCGCGCACCTTGAACACCACGGCAGCGAGCTGGTTCGGCAAGATGAAAATCGGCATGGAATACGCGATGTTCCAGAGCGGACCGATGTCGATGGCGCCCTCGCAACTGGGCGCGTTCGCTCGTTCCGATCCCGGCCAGGCCACGCCGAACCTGCAATATCATGTGCAGCCTTTGTCGCTGGAAAAATTCGGCGACCCCTTGCACCCGTTTCCGGCGTTCACGGCGAGCGTGTGCAACCTGCGGCCGAGCTCGCGCGGGCATGTGCGGATTGCCTCAAGCGATTCTTACGCCGCGCCGAAAATCACGCCGAATTACCTGAGCACGCAAGAAGACCGCACCACCGCGGCGGCGGCGCTGAGGTTGACGCGCAAGATTGTGGCCGCGCCGGCATTGGCGCGCTATGCGCCACAGGAATTCAAACCCGGGATAGCGTTTCAGACGGAACAAGAACTGGCCGACGCCGCCGGACAGATCGGCACCACGATTTTCCACCCGGTCGGCACCTGCAAGATGGGCCGGGCAGGGGACCCGATGGCCGTGGTCGATAGCGAACTGCGTGTGAACGGCGTGCAAAAACTGCGCGTGGTCGATGCCTCGGTGATGCCCTTGATCACGTCAGGCAATACCAACAGTCCGACCATCATGATCGCCGAGCGGGCGGCGGAACTGATCGCGCAGGCGGCAACCGCGTGAGCGTGCGCATCAGATAGTTTCCGACACGATTTCAAGATCAGGGAATTGCTCAGCCAATTCCTTGTTCAACTGACGCACGACCCACGGCGTGAATGTGCCGAGCGTGATCCACTGGTCCGGAAGGATGTTCACGTCCCCGCTGAAAACCAGCGGAAATGCGAGTCGCATTTGCTCCGCCAGCTCGACAGTGACGGTGTGGCCGAAGCGGATCTTGACGGTGTCGGACGGCGTTTCCATCCAATCCCATTGGCCCTCGGGTTCTCCGATCACCCCAATAATCTCGTTGTCATCGGCAAATGCCACGCACCGTCCGACGGCAGAGGCAACACTCAGTTCCGCCTGGGTCCGGAGCGCAAACACGGCTTTTGTACAGTGGTCGCAGTAGCGCACGCGTTCATTCGCGGTGGGCGTAAGTTGTTCCCACTTGCGTTGGCAAATGGTCCTGAGATCGCAGGGGGTCAGTTCCGGCATGGAGAGAGCATGTGCGTGGGGAAAACAGCTATTCTACTTTAGCCTGTCCACCGTCTATCGACGTCAAAACTGGCGCAAAGTTGCACTTCCATGTCGCTTGCCTGATAGGCATCAGGGCTGGCGGGATGGTAGTTATACTGTATTGTGAGCAAAAACCAATCTGTGTATAGTCGAACAAAAAAGTTTTCAAAGCGGTATGAAAATAAACCGGAGACACAATGCCAGATGTCATATTGGAAACACGAGCCCTGACCAAAGAGTTCAAGGGCTTTACCGCAGTCAATGATGTTAACCTCGCTGTCCAGCGCGGACACATTCACGCGCTGATTGGCCCGAACGGCGCCGGCAAGACCACCTGTTTCAATCTGCTGACCAAGTTCCTGGTGCCCACCTCGGGCAAGATTTTGTTCAACGGAAAAGACATCACCCCGGCGCGCCCGGCCCAGATTGCGCGCATGGGCATCATCCGCTCATTCCAGATTTCGGCTGTGTTTCCGCACCTGACGGTGTTGCAGAATGTGCGGATCGGCTTGCAGCGCGAACTGGGGACGTCCTTCCATTTCTGGCGCAGCGAAAAATCGCTGGCCAGCCTGAACGAGCGCGCCATGGAACTGCTGGCCGAGGTCGACTTGACCGAGTTCGCCGATACCGTCACGGTCGACATGCCCTACGGGCGCAAGCGCGCGCTCGAAATCGCCACCACCCTGGCCATGAAGCCCGAACTGATGCTGCTCGACGAGCCGACCCAGGGCATGGGCCACGAAGATGTCCACAGGGTCACCGAGCTGATCAAAAAAGTGTCGGCCGGCCGCACCATCCTGATGGTGGAACACAATATGAGCGTGGTCTCCGGCATCTGCGACAAGATTACCGTGCTGCAGCGCGGCGCCTTGCTGGCCGAAGGCAGTTACGCCGAAGTCTCGACCAATGCGCAAGTGATGCAAGCCTACATGGGCACCACCAGCGCCGAACTCGAAGGGGCACATTGATGACCGCCGCGCTCGAAATCTCGCATCTGCAAGCCTGGTACGGCGAATCGCACATCTTGCACAACGTCAATTTGCGGGTCGAGAAGGGCGAAGTCGTGACCCTGCTGGGCCGCAACGGCGCCGGACGGACCACTACCTTGCGCGCGATCATGGGCCTGACCGGTGCGCGTACGGGTTCGATCAAGGTCAACGGGGTCGAGTCGATCAGCCTGCCGACGCACAAGATTGCCCACCTGGGCATCGGGTATTGCCCGGAAGAGCGGGGTATCTTTTCATCGCTCTCGACCGAAGAAAACCTGATGCTGCCGCCGCAACTGGCCGGTAGCGACGCCGGCATGTCGGTGGCGGAAATCTATGAGATGTTTCCGAATTTGCTGGAACGAAAAAACAGCCAGGGCACGCGTTTGTCCGGCGGTGAGCAGCAAATGCTGGCGGTGGCGCGCATTTTGCGCACCGGCGCGCGCCTGTTGCTGCTCGATGAAATTTCCGAAGGCCTGGCGCCGGTGATCGTGCAAGGTCTCGCGCGCATGATTACTACGCTCAAGGCCAAGGGCTACACCATCGTCATGGTGGAACAGAATTTCCGCTTCGCCGCACCGTTGGCGGACCGGTTTTACGTGGTGGAGCACGGTCAGATCGTGGAAACCTTTGCTTCGTCGGAACTGAGCGCCAAGATGCCAATTCTGACTGAACTGTTGGGCGTATAGCAGGATAGCGACAGCCCATAGCAAGACCATACCAATACCCTAAATGGAGACAATATGAAACGTAACATCATTGCTTTAGCAGCCAGCGCCGCATGCCTCGGATTCGCCTTGCCGGCGCACGCGCAAGTGTCGAACGACACCATCAAGATTGGCATGCTGACCGACGTGTCCGGCGTGTACGCCGACGTCGATGGCGCCGGTGGCGCGGAAGCGGTCAAGATGGCGATCGCCGACCTGGGCGGCAACATCAACGGCAAGAAAATCGAATTCGTTTTTGCCGATCACCAGAACAAGGCCGACATCGCCGCCAGCAAGGCGCGCGAATGGTTCGACCAGCAAGGTGTAGACATGCTGATCGGTGGCACCAACTCGGGCGCCAACCTGGCCATGGCCAAGATTGCGGCGGAAAAGAAAAAAGTCTTCATCTCGATCGGTGCCGGCACGGCCCGCCTGACCAATGAAGAATGTTCCCCCTTCACCGTGCATTACGCCTACGACACGGTGGCCTTGGCACGTGGAACAGGCGGCGCGATTGTGAAGCAGGGCGGCAAGTCCTGGTATTTCCTCACCGCCGACTACGCCTTCGGCCAGTCGCTCGAAAAAGACACGACCGACGTGGTCAAGGCCGCTGGCGGCACGGTGACGGGCGCGTCCAAGCATCCGCTGTCGGCCTCGGATTTTTCGTCGTTTTTGCTGAAGGCGCAGGGGTCGAAGGCGCAGATCCTGGGGCTGGCCAATGCCGGCGGCGACATGATCAACGCGGTCAAGGCGGCCAACGAGTTTGGCGTCGGCAAGTCGATGAAGCTGGCCGGTTTGCTGGTGTTCATCAACGATATCCACACCCTGGGATTGAACATGACCCAGGGCATGTATCTGACCGATGGCTGGTACTGGGACCAGAGCCCGGAAAGCCGGGCCTGGTCGAAGCGCTATTTCGCCAAGATGAAGAAGTTCCCGTCGATGTTGCAAGCCGCCGATTACTCGGCCGCGACCAACTACCTGAACGCGGTCAAGGCGATCGGGACCGACGACAGCGAGAAGGTCATGGCGCAGTTGAAGAAGACCAAGATTAACGACATGTTCACCAAGGGCGGCGAGATCCGTCCGGATGGCCGCATGGTGCACGATATGTACCTGATGGAAGTGAAAAAGCAGGCCGAATCGAAGTATCCGTGGGATTACTACAAGGTCGTCGCGACCATTCCTGGCGCCCAGGCATATACCACCAAGGCGGAAACGAAGTGCGCGTTGTGGAAGTAAGCTGAGTACTTCCAGGATTTTCCTCGGATGTTCGCGTTAGCCGCATCGCTCCCGTAGCTACCCCGTCATTCCCGCGCAGGCGGAAATCCAAGTGTGCGAGTGTCGCCACAACACGACGAACTTGGGTTCCCGCCTGCGCGGGAACGACGGATCGTCCCCGGTCCCACTTTATGAACTGAGATGCCATGGAAATATTCGGCGTTCCCCTGCAGGCGATGGTCAGCCAGCTTTTGCTCGGCCTGGTCAACGGCTCCTTCTACGCCATGCTCTCGCTTGGCCTGGCCGTCATCTTCGGCCTGCTTAATGTCATCAACTTCTCCCACGGCGCCCTCTACATGATGGGCGCCTTTGCGGCCTACATCGGCGTCACCACCTTCGGCCTGAGCTACTGGGCCATGCTGGCGCTGGCGCCCCTGCTGGTCGGCGTGTTCGGCATCATCGTCGAAAAATCGATGCTGCGCTGGCTCTACAAGCTCGATCACCTGTACGGCCTGCTGCTGACCTTCGGCATCACCTTGCTGCTCGAAGGCGTGTTCCGCTCGTTTTTCGGCAACTCCGGCCAGTCCGTCAGCGTGCCGGAATTGCTCCAGGGCCGCACCGACCTGGGCTTCATGGAATTGCCGAACTACCGCCTGTGGGTCGTGTTCGCCTCGCTCAGCGTCTGCCTGGCAACCTGGTTCGTCATCGAAAAGACCAAGCTCGGCGCCTATCTGCGGGCCGGGACCGAGAACCCGAAACTGGTCGAAGCCTTCGGCATCAACGTGCCGCTGATGGTCACTTTGACCTACGGCTTCGGGGTGGCCCTGGCCGGCTTTGCCGGGGTGCTGGCGGCGCCGATCATCAACGTCACGCCACTGATGGGCTCGAACCTGATCATCGTCGTGTTCGCCGTTGTGGTGATCGGCGGCATGGGGTCGATCATGGGTTCCATCCTCACCGGCCTCGGCCTGGGTGTGATCGAGGGCCTGACCCGCGTCTTCTATCCGGAAGGCTCGGAAGTGGTGGTGTTCGTCGTCATGGTCATCGTGCTGCTGATCCGTCCCGCCGGCTTGTTCGGCAAAGAGAAGTAAAGACAAGTAACCGAGAACTGGAGCCATTGATGAACAAAAACATCGCTTACGGCGTCGCGCTGATCATTGCGCTGGCGGCGCCTTTTGTCGGCTATCCCGTCTTCCTGATGAAGTTGCTGTGCTTCGGGCTGTTCGCCTGCGCCTTCAACCTGCTGATCGGTTACACGGGCTTGCTGTCTTTCGGCCACGCCGCTTTCTTCGGCACGGCCGGCTACGTGACCGGGCACGCGCTGACCGTGCTTGGCTTGCCGACCGAAGTCGGCATCCTGCTCGGCGTGGCGGCCGGCGCGCTGGTCGGCCTGGTCATGGGCATGCTGGCGATTCGCCGGCAGGGCATTTACTTTTCCATGATCACCTTGGCGCTGGCGCAGATGGTGTATTTTGCGGCGCTGCGCGCGCCCTTCACGCATGGCGAGGATGGCTTGCAGGGTGTTCCACGTGGCAAGTTGTTCGGGGTAATCGACCTGAGCAACGACCTGACCCTGTATTTCGTGGTGCTGGCCATCGCGGTGGCGGGCTTTGCGCTGATTGTGCGCACGGTTCATTCGCCGTTCGGCCAGGTGCTCAAGGCCATCAAGGAAAACGAGCCGCGCGCCATTTCGCTCGGCTACGACGTCGACAAGTACAAGCTGGTGGCCTTCGTCCTGTCGGCCTCGCTGGCAGGCCTGGCGGGCGCCACCAAGACGCTGGTGCTGGGCTTCGAGACGCTGACCGACGTGCACTGGGCCATGTCCGGCCTGGTGATCCTGATGACCCTGGTGGGCGGCATGGGTACGCTGTCGGGGCCGATCATCGGCGCCTTCATCATCATCACGCTGGAAAACAAGCTGGGCGATGTCGGCACCTTCCTGGCGACCCACACCGGGGTCGAGTGGTTCAATACCCTGGGGGAATCGGTCGGCATGGTGACGGGGCTGATTTTCATTCTCTGCGTGCTGTTGTTCCGGCGCGGCATCGTCGGCGAAATCGGCGCTGCGCTGGCGGCCGCCGGCGTTCGTAAAAAATCCGTATGATTGCTTAAAATGCACGGTTGCAAGTCGGGCTGTGTAGGCCGGGTCGCATGACCCGGCTTTTTTTATCCAATTTTTTGCGGAGAAACGATGGAACAAACACTGAGCGTCAATGGCATTGCAATGCACGTCGTTACCGAAGGCGAGGGGCCGGCCGTGCTCTTGCTGCATGGCTTTCCGGATACGCATGCGGTGTGGCGCTTGCAGATCGATGCGCTCGTTGCCGCCGGCTACCGCGTCATCGCGCCGGACCTGCGCGGTTTTGGCCACACCGAAGCGCCCACCAGCGAGGACGCCTACGCCATGGACCTGCTGCGGGCCGACATGGTGGCCCTGCTCGACGCGCTCGGCGTCGACAAGGTGCTGCTGGTCGGCCACGACTGGGGTTCGGTAGTCGGCTGGAACCTGTGCATGGTCGCGCCAGAGCGCGTGGAACGCTTCGTGGCGCTGTCGGTAGGGCATCCGGCCGCCTACACCGAGGGCGGGCTGTTGCAGCTGCTCAAAGGCTATTACGTGCTGGTATTCCAGCTGCGCGGGATCGCAGAATCGATGATCAAGGCCTTCGACTGGCATTCCTTGCGCGGCCTGGCCAGTACCCCCGCCCAGTTCGAGGAATGGCGCGCGCAACTTGACCGTCCAGGTCGCCTGACCGCCGCCCTGAACTATTACCGCGCCAACCTGAAAATGTTTAACGCCAGCACTTGGCCGACTGTCACGACGCCGGTGCTGGGCGTGTGGAGCGCGGGCGATGTGGCCTTGACCGAAGCGCAGATGCGCGGCTCCGAGAAATATATGGGTGGCCCTTTCCAGTTCGAACGCATCGAAAAAGCCGGTCACTGGCTTCAGCTGGAAGCGGCGGAACAGGTGAATGCCTTAATACTGAGTTTTTTCGACGCGGAGCTCCAAAATGCTTCACGTGAAACAATGCCATAAACTGGTTGCGTAGCGAACTATCATCGGCTACAGTGGGTGCATGTTTGATCACTGCCTCTATTTCAATACCACTGCGCTGGCCCGGGTTCTCGAACGTGAGTGGACGCGCGCATTCAAGCCCTTCGGGCTGACGCCCTCGCAGGCCTTCATGTTGCGGGCGGTGCTGGCGCGGCCGGGTTTGCTGCAAAGCGAATTGGCCAGGGAACTGGTGATCAGCCGCCCGACCGCCACGCGCTCGCTCGACGGTTTGCAAAAGCTGGCGCTGATCGACCGCCGCGCCACCGGCGGGGACGGGCGCGAATGCGCCGTGTTCCCCGAAGCGCGTGCGCTGGCCATGCATGAAGAGCTCAACGCCGCGAGCGCGGCCGTCACCGCGCGCCTGAAGCAGCTTCTCGAACCGGAACAGTTCGCCGCCATCGTCGGTTCGCTCAAGCAGGCGCGCGCGGCAGTGGCTTGATCTTTTTTACCCAAGTAGTTGCATAGCTAATCAATGGAGATTCGAATGCCTATCATCAATATCAAAATCAGTGCCGTGAAATCGCCCGCCATGATCCGCCAGATTGCCGACCTGGTGCAGCACAAGACCATCGCCATCCTCGGGAAGAAGAGGGAGCTCATTGCCATCGCCATCGATTTCGTCGACCCCGACTGCTGGATCGTCGGCGGCGAGTCGCTGAGCGCGCAGCGCAAGCACAGCGTCTACGTGGATGTGAAGGTGACCGACGAGACCAACACCAAGGATGAAAAGGCGGCGTACATCGCCGAGGTGTTCGCCGGCTTTGGCGCGCTGCTCGGCACGCTGCACGCGGAAAGCTATATCTACGTCGATGACGTGCGCGCAACGGCCTACGGCTACGGCGGACGCACGCAGGAGTACCGCTACCAGCATCCGGCCGCTGACATAGGCTCTTAGGCGTCCGCCTCCGCGGATGCGGCGGTGCCGAAGCGACCGCCGGCCTGGCGCCGGAATTCTTTCGGCGTCACGCCCTTGATCTGCAGGAAGCGGCGGTTGAAATTGGCCACATTCTGGAAGCCGACGTCGTAGCAGACATTGGTGACGTAGTGGTCGGTGTTCATCAGCAACTGGCACGCCTTGTTGACCCGCAGCCGGGTGACGAAGTCGGTGAAACTGTTGCCAGTGGTCTTGCGGAAGAAGCGCGAGAATTTGCTCAGCGACATGCCGAGCTGATCCGCCACAGCCTCGGCCGAGATCGGGTCGCGGTAGTTGTCGGTAATGTAGCTCAGGACCGCGTTGACCTTGGCCAGGGTGCCCTCGTCATCGTACGAACGCATGGTGGCGCTCGAGAGCAAGCGGTATTTGTTGTTGCGCGCCAGGCGGCACATGAAGTTCACAAAATGGCCGAAGCGCTCGGCGCCGCCGCTGGCGCGAATCCGCAGGAAATCCTGCTCGGCCTCGGCCCCGATGTCGAGAAATTCAATGCCGTAGATGGAGCGCTCCAAGAGGGGCAGCAATTCGCGCAGCTCCGGGATCAGCCGCGCGGCTTGCTCCAGCGGTTCGTGGGCGAATTGCAGGATCATGTCGCGCAGCAGGACGCCTTCGTCCGGTACGCTGCCCGATATCCAGTTGTGCGGCAGGCGCGGTCCGGTCAGCACCAGGTGGCCGGGTGAAAATTCGCCAATGTAGTCGCCCACGAACAGCTTGCCGCTGGTCGAGACGATCAGGTGCAGCTCGTACTCGTCGTGGCAGTGCCAGCGCACGCGCGGGCTGGGATAGCCATGCTCGATGTAGTGGACGATGCCATCGTAGCTTTCGCGTTCGAGCTCGGGCGGCTTGGGCTGGAAGCGCTGCGGTTCCACGTGGCGTATCTGAGGCAAAGTGGTCATGTGTTGTCGTCCCCCGTTTGTCATCCCCATGGTCGTTCACTTTGCGCTTTCCAGCAAGTGCGACAGCGCGGCGCGCGCACCGATCCGGTACAGCCGCGCCAGCGCCTCGGCCACCGCGTCGACGAAGCGGGGCGCCTCGCTCAACTCGCCGAACAGCGCGCGCAGCGACAGCAGCGCGGCCGGGTCGGCGCCGCCGCGCACGGCCAGCTCGCGCAGCTGCGCGGCCAGCGGGTCGATCAGGGTGAGCGGGCGGCCCTGTTCGTCGCTGCCGTTCAGGTAGCGGAACCAGCACGCCACGGTGAAGCTGAGCAGGTCGATCGGACCGCCGCGTTCAAGCTGGTCGCGCACGGACGGCAGCACGAACTTGGGCATGCGCGCCGAGCTGTCGGTGCCGATCCGCAGCAGCTGGTCGCCAATGGCCGGATTGGCGAAGCGCTCGACCAGGGTACGCTTGTAGTCGGCCAAGTCGATGCCCTCGACCGCCGGCAGCAGCGGCGTGACTTCGATGTCCATCATGCTTGAAAACAGCTGGCGGATGTCGGCGTCGGCCATCGCTTCGTGTGCGTACTCGTAACCGAGCAACATACCGATGTAGCACAGCGACTGGTGGCCGGCGTTCAGCAGGCGCAGCTTCATTTTTTCGTAGGGCAGCACATCGTCCGTCATGTGGGCACCGACCAGCTCCCAGGCCGGGCGCCCGCCGGGAAAATGGTCTTCGATTACCCAGCTTTTGAACGGCTCGGCCATCACCGGCCAGGCGTCGGCCAGCCCGAAGTGCTGGCGCAGCAGCAGGCGGTGTTCGTCGGTGGTGGCCGGCGTGATGCGGTCGACCATGCTGTTCGGGAAGGCGCAGTGCTCGGCCAGCCACGCGGATAAGAGGGGATCGCGCAACCTTGTGAAAGCCAGCAGCATCGCGCGGGCGATATCGCCATTGCTTTGCAGGTTATCGCACGACATGACGGTGAACGGCGCCAGTCCGCGCTCGCGCCGCCGCGCGAGCGCCTCGGCCAAGTAGCCGAAGCAGCAGCGCGGCGCGTGCGGGTGGGCCAGGTCGTGCACGATGTCGGGATGGGCGGCGTCGAAGCTGCCGTCGCCCTGGTTGATGTAGTAGCCGCCCTCGGTGATGGTGAGCGAGACGATGCGGGTGCCGGGATCGGCCAGCTTTTCCAGCACCGCCCGCGGGTCGTCCGGCGCGTACAAAAATTCCAGCAGCGAGCCGACCACGCGCGCCGTGTCGCCGCGCGCGCTGCGCTCGACCAGGGTGTACAGGCAGTCCTGGGCCAGCATGGCGTCGCGCATCGCCGCATCAATCGGCAGCAAGCCCACGCCGCAGTAACCCCATTCGGCGTGGCCGGGAAGGCGCAGCAGGTCGTCCAGATACAGCGCCTGGTGCGAGCGGAAAAATCCGCCCACGCCAATGTGCACGATGCTGCGCGCCGGGATACTGCGATCGTAACCGGGGCCGGGAATGTGCGGTGGCAGATGCGCCAGCGCGGCGTTGTTCAAAGCGAGCGTCATCATCGCGCTCCCTGCGCCTGCATGCCGCACGTGGAACCCGACTTGTCGAAGTGGTGCACGAAGCCGTGTTCGAACGCCAGGTGGGTGCGCGCGCCCGGTTGCAGGGCGATCCGCTCGCTGCCGCGCGCGACCACCTGCACGTTGTTTTCCAGGCGCGCGTAGACCAGCGTTTCGACGCCGAGCGACTCGACCATGTCGACCGTGGCCGGCAGGCTGCCCGGCTGCGCCGCATCGAGCACATGCACATGCTCGGGGCGGATGCCGACAAAGCCGTCGGCAGCGGCCGCGCCGCCGGACAGCGCGGCCAGCCGCTGCAAGAGCGCCGCCGGCACCACGTTCATGCTCGGCGTGCCGATGAACTGCGCCACGAAGCGGTTGGCCGGGCTGTCGTACAGGAACAGCGGCGAACCGTGCTGCTCGATCTGGCCGTCGCGCAGCACCACCACGCGGTCGGCCAGGGTCATCGCCTCGACCTGGTCGTGCGTGACGTAGATGGTGGTGGCGCCCAGTTCGCGGTGCAGCTTGGCGATTTCGATGCGGGTCTGCACGCGCAGGGCCGCGTCCAGGTTCGACAGCGGTTCGTCGAACAGGAACACTTTCGGGTCGCGCACGATGGCGCGGCCGATGGCGACGCGCTGGCGCTGGCCGCCGGAGAGCTCTTTCGGTTTGCGTTCAAGGTAGTTGCCCAGGTTGAGGATGGCGGCCGCCTTGTCGACCTTGGCGCGGATCAGGGCGGGCGGCACGCCGGCCAGTTTCAGCGCGAACGACATGTTCTGGAACACCGTCATGTGCGGGTACAGCGCGTACGACTGGAATACCATCGCCAGGTCGCGCCTGGACGAGGGCAGGGCGGTGATGTCGCGCCCGTCCAGGTGCAGGCTGCCCTTGTCGATCGGCTCCAGGCCCGCGATCAGGCGCAGCAGGGTCGACTTGCCGCAGCCGGACGGGCCGACGAAGACGACGAACTCGCCCTTGTCGATCTCCAGGTCGATGCCCTTGATGGCGTGGTGCTCGCCGAAGAATTTTTCGATGTTTTTCAGTTGGAGGTAAGCCATGATCTTGATGTCCTATGGTTGTCTTATTTGACCGCGCCGAATGTCATGCCTTGCACCAGCTGCTTCTGGCAGAACCAGCCGAGCGCCATGATCGGCGCGATCGCCATCAGCGAGGCGGCCGACAGCTTGGCCCAGAACAGCCCTTCGGGACTGGAGTAGGAGGCGATCAGCCACGCCAGGGTGCCGGCGTTCGAGGCGCCCAGGTTGAGCGACCAGAACGATTCGTTCCACGCCCACACCATGCATACCAGCGCGGTCGAGGCGATGCCGCCCACCGACAGCGGCAGCACGATGTAGCGGAACTCGTGGAAGACGGTGGCGCCGTCCATGCGCGCCGCCTCCAGGATGTCGCGCGGGAGTTCGCGCAGGCTGGTGTAGAGCAGCCAGATCATGATCGGCAGGTTCATGAGCATGAACATGATGGTCAGGCCGACCCGCGTGTCGAGCAGGCCGGCGTACTGGAAGCAGACGTAGATCGGCATCAGTGCGCCCACGCCGGGCATGTAGCGCGAGCTGAGGATGAATTTGAGCAGGCCCACGGTGCCGCCGGTCGGGAAGAAGGCCATCGAGTACGCGGCGGGAATCGCGATCGCCAGCCCGAACACGGTCGAGAGCACGCTGGTGATGAGCGAATTGAAGGCGTAGCCGGCGTAGTGGTCGCGCGCCATCACCTCCTGGAAGCTGTGCAGGGTCGGCGTGAAAAACATCAGCGGCGGCGTGGCGATGGCCTGGGCTTCGGTCTTGAAGGCCATCAATCCGAGCCAGAAGATCGGGAAGAACAGCAGCAGCGCGAAAAACCAGGCGGCCGCCGTACGGGTGTGCAGTGCGAGTTTGTTGGTCATCGATGTCTCCCTATTTGGCCAGGTTCTTGCCGATTGAGCGCATCAGGAAGAAGGCGGCGATATTCGCCAGCAGCACAGCGAACAGGGCGCCGGCCGATGCCGCGCCGATGTCGTAGGACTGCAAGGCCTGCTGATAGATCATGAAGGTGATGGTGGTGGTCTCGAAGCCCGGACCGCCGCCGGTGGTAGTGAAGATCTCGGCGAACACCGACAGCAGGAAGATCATTTCGATCATCAGCACCACCGACACCGCGCGCCCCAGGTGCGGCAGGTACAGGTAGCGCAACTGCTGCAGGTAGTTGGCGCCGTCCATGCCGGCCGCTTCCAGCTGTTCCTTGTCCATCGATTGCAAGGCGGTCATGAAGATCAGGCAGGCGAAGGGCAGCCACTGCCAGGACACCATCATCACGATCGACAGCAGCGGGTAGTGCGAGAGCCAGTCGACCGGCGTCGCGCCGAAGAAAATGCTGACGTGCGCGAACAGGCCGTAGATGGGATTGAGCAGCATGTTCTTCCACATCAACGCGTTCACCGCCGGCATCACCAGGAATGGAGAGATCATCAGCACGCGCACGATGGCGCGCCCCGGAAAGGCGTCGTTGATCAAGAGGCCGAGCGCGATGCCGAGCACGACCGTGATCGCCATGACGGAAAACATCAGCACGAAGGTGTTTTTCAGCGCCGGCAGAAAGGCGCCGTCGGTGAAGAAAAAGATGAAGTTGTCGATTCCGTGGAAGTCATGTTCGCCGGGTGCGAGCATGCTGTAGCGCACGAACGCGTAGTACAGGGTGATCAACAGCGGGACGATGGAAATGACGGTGATGGCGCACACCGCAGGGGTCAGCAAGGTCCGGGGCAGGAGTCGTGTCATAAGGGTCTCGGGTGCGACAAGGGAACGCCGCCTGCCCGCAGGGGAGGCGACGACCGGCAACAGCTCTGGATGGGGCAGGCGCGTGCTGCGCCTGCGGCGCGCTTACTTGTAGTAGCCGCCCTTGCGCATCTCGCGCTCGGCCGCCTGCTGGGTGACCGCCAGCGCTTGCTCGACCGTGACCTTGCCCAGAAGAGCCGCGCTCATCTGCTGGCCGGCGGCCACCCGGATGGTCTGGAATTCCGGGATCGCGGCGTATTGCACGCCGACGTAAGGCGAGGGCGGCAGGGTGCTCTGGTTGGGGCGGCTGGTGGCGATGGCGGCGCCTTCGGCGGCGGCGAACTTGGCCGCCTTGACGAATTCTGGCGCGGCGTAGGTCGACTTGCGGGTGCCGGTCGGCACGCTGGCCCAGCCGGACTCTTTGGCGACCAGTTTGATGTAGTCCTTGGACGTGGCCCAGTTGATGAATTTTTGCGCCGCTTCGGGCTGCTTGGAGCTTTTTGGAATGGCCAGCGACCAGGCCCACAGCCAGTTGGCGCCGCGCTCGGTGGTGGCAATCGGCGACTGCGCGAACGCGACCTTGTCGGCCACCTTGCTTTGCTTCGGATCGGTGACAAAAGACGCGGCGATGGTGGCGTCGATCCAGATGCCGCACTTGCCTTCGTTGTACAAGGCCAGGATTTCATTGAAGCTGTTCGAGGACGAGCCCGGCGGACCGAAGTTTTTGAGCAGGTCGACGTAGGTGGTGACGGCGTCCTTCCACGGCTTGCTGGTAAATTGCGGCTGCCATTTCATGTCGAACAATTGGCCGCCGAAGGAATTGGCCATGGTCGTGATCAAGGCCATGTTGTCGCCCCAGCCCGGTTTGCCGCGCAGGCAGATGCCGTACACGCCGTTGGCCGGGTCGTGGATCTTGGCGGCCACGGCGCGGATGTGGGCCCAGGTCGGACGGTCTTCGATGCTCATGCCGGCTTTTTTGACGAGGTCGCTGCGATACATGATCATCGAGCTTTCGCCGTAGAAGGGCGCCGCGTACAGCTTGCCGTTCAGCGACAGGCCGTCGCGGATCGATGGCAGCAAGTCCTCGATATCGTAAGCGGCGTCGGGCTTGACAGGAATCAGCCAATCCTTATTGGCCCAGATTGGCGTTTCGTACATGCCGATGGTCATCACGTCGAACTGGCCGCCCTTGGTGGCGATGTCGGTGGTCATGCGCTGGCGCAGCACGCCTTCTTCCAGGGTCACCCATTTGAGTTTGATCTCGGGATTGGCTTGCTCGAAGAACTTGCCCATCTTTTGCATCTCGATCATGTGGCCGTTATTGACGGTGGCAATCACCAGGTTGGTGGCCGCCAGGGATGCGCCGCTGGCACAGAGTAGGGCCGTGCACAAGGCACTGCTTGCGATACGTTTCATGCTGTCGTCTCCAAATTTTTTTGGTTTTATATTCAATGCAAGGTGTGCACCGTGTACAGAATGTAGCACCGGACTCCGATACTTTCTGATACTGCAACTCCTACTGTCGATACTTTTTTGCAATGGGCGCTTGCCTGCGTGCCGCTGTATGGAGCGCCGATGCGGCTTGGATAAAAGTATCGACTATTGCGTACCCCGTATCAGGCTCGCTGCCTGATCGTTGCTAGACTTTTCCGCACTACCCACACGCAAGGAGATTGATGATGTCCACACAGCGCGCAAGCATGAACCGGCTCGCATCCAGGCATGCCCTGCTGACCGGGGCCGGCGGCGGGATCGGCCTGGCGGTGGCCGAGGCTTACCTGGCCGAGGGAGCGCGTTGCAGCGTGGTTGACCTGGCCGGCACGGCGCCGGCCGCGCTGGCACCGCTGATGGCGCGCTACCCGGACCACCTGCACTACCTGAGCGCCGACGTGCGCGACGCCGGCGCGGTCGCGGCCATGCTGGCGCTGGCCGCCGGCCGCTTCGGCCCCGCCGATATCCTCTTCAACAATGCCGCCGTGTTCGACATGGCGCCCTTGCTGGAATCGGACCTGGCGATGTACCAGCGCATCTTCGACGTCAACGTCAAAGGCATGTTTATTGTGATGCAGCAGGTGCTGCAATCGATGGTGGACGCGGACCGGACCGGCGCCATCATCAACCTGGCCTCGCAAGCCGGACGGCGCGGCGAGGCGATGGTGGCGCATTACTGCGCGAGCAAGGCGGCGGTGATCAGTTACACCCAGTCGGCCGCGCTGGCGATGGCGCCGCACGGCATTCGCGTCAACGCCATCTCGCCGGGGGTGGTCGACACGCCCATGTGGGAGCATGTGGACGCGCTGTTCGCGCGCTACGAACAGTTGCAGCCGGGCGAGAAGAAGAGGGCGGTGGGACTGGCGGTGCCGCTCGGACGGATGGGCACGCCGGGCGACCTGGCGGGCGCGGCGATTTTTCTTGCCAGCGACGAGTCGGCGTACATCACGGCGCAGACGCTCAACGTCGACGGTGGCGCCGTGATGAGCTAGTCGCTTAGAGCCTATTCTTGTAGGGAGCGTAGCTGGATGCCGGTCCAGCGGGAGCGCGGACAAGGCGGGAGGAGGACGCATGGCTAGCCATGCTACGACGAGCAACGCCGTCCCCGCTTCCGAGGGGCCGGCAGCAAGCGGCGCCTTGCCTACAAGAATAGGCTCTTAGTAGGCGGCGCTGTAGATGCGGTGGATATCGTCGCGCGTCAGTTCGCGCGGGTTGTTACCGAGCAGGCGAGTTTGCAGCATCGCATCGTCGGCCAGCTTGTCGATATCGGATTCGCCCACGCCGACCTGGCGCAGGGTGGTCTGGATGCCGGTTTGCGCAGCGATCTTTTCCATCGCCGCGATCAGCGCATTGGCGCGCGCTTCGTCGCTGCCGCTCGCGCCCGGATCGACAATCTGTGCCAGCTCGGCGTAATGCGCGCTCGCGTGCGACAGGTTAAAACGCAGCACATGCGGCAGCACCAGCGCGTTGGACAAGCCATGTGGCACGTGAAATATGCCGCCGATCGGGTAAGCGAGGGCGTGCACCGCCGCCACCGGCGCATTGGAAAACGCCTGGCCGGCGAGGCACGCACCAAGCAGCATGGCCTGGCGCGCCGCCAGATCGCCGCCGTGTTCGCAGGCGCGCAGCAGGTTGCGCGACAGCAGGAACAAGGCCTGGCGCGCCAGATTGTCCGACATCGGATTTTTCTTGTGCTTGCTGGTGAAGGCTTCGATGGCGTGCACCATCGCATCGATGCCGGTCGCGGCCGTCACCAGCGGCGGCAGGCCGAGGGTCAGTTGCGCGTCCAGGATCGCCAGGTCGGCGTACAGCTGGGGCGCGACCACGCCCATCTTGGTGGTCGCGCCGGTGGTGACGATGGCGATGTTGGTTACTTCCGACCCGGTGCCGGCGGTCGTCGGAATCTGCACCAAGGGCAGCCGTTTGCCGCGCACATTGCCGATCCCGTAGATCTGGCTGAGCGGCTGCTCGCTGCCGGCCAGTACCGCAATGAGCTTGGCCACATCCATCGAGCTGCCCCCGCCCAGGCCGATGACGAGGTCGGCATCGTGCCGGCGCGCCACTTCCACCGCTTGCAGTACCACCGATTCCGGCGGGTCGGCGACGACGTCGGACCAGACGTGGACCGCGATATTTTCCTGTTCCAGCGAGCGCTGCGGAGTGCCGACCAGGCCGGTGCCGAGAAAGCCCGGGTCGGTCACGATCAGCGCGCGGCGCGCATCGGGGAAGTGGCTGCGGACCAGGGAACCGAGCCGGCTGCTCGCGCCAGGGCCGGAAACGAGGTGGGGAACGGTGCTGAAACTGAACTCGGCGGACTCGGGCATTGGGGACCTCTTGGTCGATGGGAGATGTCAAAAGCTTACACCATTGGCGTACCGGGCAGGAAAATGGGCGGAGGAAACGTCCTTCGGATTTCTTACGTACAATATCCGGCTGTGCTGTTACGCCCCATTGCCTGGAAAATTCATGATCGATTTCGCCTTACTCGGATGCGCGGCTTTTCTCGCCGGCTTGGTAGATGCTGTTGTTGGCGGAGGCGGACTGATCCAGGTACCTGTGCTGTTCTCGGTGTTTCCACGTGAAGTGCCAGCGACCTTGTTGGGAACGAGCAAGTTCGCGGGCATCTTCGGTACGGGGGCTGCGGCCGTGAATTACGCGCGCAAGGTAAGGGTAGCGTGGAGCGCTGCCGCTCCGGCGGCGGTGTCGGCCTTGCTTCTGTCGTTTGCCGGCGCTTACACGGTGACCAAGGTGCCGGCCGATTTCGTCCGTACCGCGCTGCCGTTCGTGCTGGTGGCGGTCGCCGTGTACACCTTCCGCAAGAAGGATTTCGGCAGCGTCCACGCACCATTGCACAGCGGCGCGACCGAGCGCTGGGTGGCGGTGGGCATTGGCGCGGCCATTGGTTTCTACGACGGCTTCTTCGGTCCCGGCACCGGCAGCTTCTTGCTGTTCCTGTATGTGCGCTTTTTCGGGTTCGATTTCCTCAGCGCCTCGGCTGCCGCCAAGGTGGTCAACGTGGCCTGCAATCTGTCGGCGCTGATGTGGTTCGGCTATAGCGGCCATATCCTCTGGCAACTCGGCTTGCTGATGGCGGTGTGCCAGGTCGCCGGTTCCTTGGTCGGCACCAAGCTGGCGATCAAGCACGGCAGCGCGTTTGTGCGCAAACTGTTCCTGGTCGTGGTCAGCCTGCTGATCGTCAAGACAAGCTACGACGCCATCGTGAAGTGGTGATTGTTTCACGTGGAACAGCGCCCAAGCCATGCTGGATGTTCCACGTGAAACCATCGAAGTTCGTCAAATAGCACGTTCCACGTGAAACACTCCGTTGCGAGAAAATCGCAGATTCTGGGTGCAAAAGAGTCGGGGGTCTGAAAAGACTCTATAATCGGGCCTCATATCCCTCGCTCTACACTCCATCATGCAATTTCCAACTGAATTCGACGTCATCGTCGTCGGCGGCGGCCATGCCGGCACCGAGGCTGCACTCGCTTCTGCCCGCATGGGCCAGAAGACTTTGCTGCTCACCCATAACATCGAGACGCTCGGCCAGATGTCTTGCAACCCCTCCATCGGCGGCATCGGCAAGGGACACCTGGTCAAGGAAGTCGACGCCATGGGCGGCGCCATGGCGATTGCCACGGACGAATCCGGTATCCAGTTTCGCATCCTGAATTCGTCCAAAGGCCCGGCCGTACGCGCCACCCGCGCGCAAGCCGACCGCATCCTGTACAAGCAAGCGATCCGCTCGCGCCTGGAAAACCAGCCGAACCTGTGGCTGTTCCAGCAGGCAGTGGACGACCTGATGCTTGAAGGCGACCGCGTGGTCGGGGCGGTGACCCAGATCGGCATCAAGTTCCGCGCTCGCGCCGTGGTGCTGACGGCTGGTACTTTTCTCGACGGGAAGATCCACGTCGGCCTGCAAAACTACTCGGCCGGCCGTGCCGGCGATCCGCCGGCGATTTCGCTCTCTGCGCGCCTGAAAGAAATGAAGCTGCCGCAAGGCCGCCTGAAGACCGGCACGCCACCGCGCATCGATGGCCGCAGCATCGACTTTTCGCAGATGTCCGAACAAGCGGGCGACCTCGATCCGGTGCCGGTTTTTTCGGTCATGGGCAACACCGCCATGCACCCGCGCCAGGTGCCGTGCTGGGTCACGCATACGAATGCGCAGACGCACGACATCATCCGCGCCGGCCTGGACCGCAGCCCGATGTACACCGGCGTCATCGAAGGCGTCGGTCCGCGCTACTGCCCGTCGATCGAAGACAAGATCCACCGCTTCTCGGGCAAGGAATCGCACCAGATTTTCCTTGAGCCCGAAGGCTTGACGACCAACGAATTCTATCCAAACGGTATCTCGACCAGCCTGCCGTTCGACGTGCAGATCGCCCTGGTGCGCTCGATGAAGGGCATGGAAAACGCCTTCATCCTGCGCCCGGGCTACGCCATCGAATACGACTATTTCGACCCGCGCGGCCTGAAAACCTCGCTCGAAACCAAGGCGGTGCAAGGCTTGTTCTTTGCCGGCCAGATCAACGGCACTACCGGTTACGAAGAAGCGGCGGCGCAAGGCATGCTGGCCGGTATCAACGCGGCGCTGTTGACGCGCGGCCAGGATGCGTGGATTCCGGGCCGTTCCGAAGCCTACCTCGGCGTGCTGGTGGATGACTTAACGACGCAAGGCGTGGCCGAGCCGTACCGCATGTTCACCAGCCGCGCCGAGTATCGTCTGAGCCTGCGTGAAGACAATGCCGACATGCGCCTGACCGAAATCGGGCGCAAACTCGGCTGCGTGGGCGACGCCCAGTGGGAAGCATTCGAGCGCAAGCGCGAAGCGGTCGCCGTCGAACTGGAACGCCTGCGCACCACCTGGGTGAACCCGCGCATCCTCGCCAGTACCGAATCGGAACGTGTGATCGGCCAGGCCATCGAACGCGAATATTCCTTGGCCGACTTGCTGCGCCGTCCCGGCGTGGACTACGACAAGCTGATGGGCTTGTCCGGCGTGGAAGGCCAGGCGCTTGCCGGCCCCGGCGTTGATGACCCTGCGGTCAAGGAACAGGTCGAAATCCAGCTCAAATACGCCGGCTATATCGACCGCCAGGCCAAGGAAGTCGAGCGGCACGACCACTATGAAAACCTCAAATTGCCGGCTGGATTCGACTACCTCGACATCACCGCGCTGTCGATCGAGGTGCGCCAGAAGCTCGACAAGCAACGTCCCGAGACCTTGGGGCAGGCGTCGCGCATCTCGGGCGTGACGCCGGCGGCCATCTCGCTGTTGCTGGTGCATTTGAAAAAGCGTGGCGCCAAAGGGTTCGCCACGCTCAACGAGGAGTTGGCAGGATGAAGTTTTTCGACCGTAACGCCATTGCGCCCGTACTAGCCAATGGCATTAAAGAACTCAAGCTGGACCTGAGCGAACAGCAGCACGCGCAATTGCTCGACTACCTGGCGCTGCTGCACAAGTGGAATTCGGTCTACAACCTGACCTCGGTGCGCGATCCGATGCAGATGGCAACCCACCATGCGCTCGATTCGTTGGCCGCGGTGTCGGCCTTCGAGGGCGCGGCCAGCGTGCTCGACGTCGGGGCAGGGGGTGGACTGCCCGGCATCGTGCTGGCGATTGCCCGGCCGGGCATGTTAGTGGCCCTGATCGATACCGTGCACAAGAAAACCGCGTTCCTCACGCAAGTCAAAGCCGAGCTGGGCCTGGCGAATGTCACCGTGCACACGGCGCGCGTGGAGCAGCTGCAGGTGCCGCACAAATTCGACGTCATCACCTCGCGCGCTTTTGCCGACCTGTCCGACTTTGTGAACTGGTCGGGACACCTGCTGGCCGAGGGCGGCAAATTCATTGCCTTGAAAGGCACGGCGCCGGCGGACGAACAAGAACGGCTGCCGGCCGACTGGAAAGTGAGCGAATTGCGGCCTATCCAGGTTCCAGGGCTGCAAGCTGAACGGCATCTGGTTTTTATCGAAAAGAACCTGCGCACAGAATAAATCGTATAAATCATATAAACGGTTTATATCGTTTAAACCGTATAAATCGAATAAACGGTTTATACGATTAAAACAGTATAAATCGTTTGCATCAAACTATTATAAGAGCATACATGGCGAAAATATTTTGCGTTGCAAATCAAAAGGGCGGGGTAGGCAAGACCACCACCAGCGTTAACCTGTCGGCGGGCCTGGCCAAACTGGACCAGCGCGTGCTGCTGGTCGACCTGGACCCGCAGGGCAACGCGACCATGGGCGCTGGCATCAACAAGGCCGGGCTCAAGGCATCGACCTATGAAGTGCTGCTGGGCGAGGCCGAGGTCAGCGCGGCGCGCACGCGTTCGGAAGCGGGGCGCTTCGACGTGCTGCCGTCGAACCGCGAACTGGCCGGCGCCGAAGTCGAGATGGTCGAACTGGAAAACCGCGAGCGCCGCCTGAAGGATGCGCTGGCCTCGGTCGACAAGGATTACGACTTCATCCTGATCGACTGCCCGCCGGCCTTGTCGATGCTGACCCTGAACGGCCTGTGCGCCGCGCACGGCGTGATCATCCCGATGCAGTGCGAGTACTACGCGCTGGAAGGATTGTCCGACCTGGTCAACACCATCAAGAAGGTGCACGCCAACCTGAACACCGACCTGAAGATCATCGGCCTGTTGCGCGTCATGTTCGATCCGCGCATGACCTTGTCGCAACAGGTGTCGGCCCAGCTCGAGCAGCACTTCGGCGACAAGGTCTTCAATACCATCATTCCGCGCAACGTGCGCCTGGCCGAAGCGCCGTCGTACGGCGTGCCGGGCGTGGTGTTCGATCCGTCCTCGAAAGGAGCGCAGGCCTACATCGCCTTTGGCGCCGAGATGGTCGAACGCATCAAGACAATGTAAACATACGCATCACACAGATAGGCAACGAACATATGGCAACCAAAAAACTCAAGGGGCTCGGTCGCGGGCTCGACGCGCTGCTGGGCGGCGACGGCGAGGGCGCCAAGCCCGACACGCCGTCGGTGCTGGCCGTGCATCAGATGCAGGCCGGTAAATACCAGCCGCGCACGCGCATGGACGAAGGCGCGCTCAACGAACTGGCCGCCTCGATCAAAACCCAGGGCATCATGCAACCGGTGCTGGTGCGCCCGATCGGGCAGGACACGCTGACCGGCGCGGTGCGTTACGAGATCATCGCCGGCGAACGGCGCTTCCGCGCGGCGCAACTGGCCGGGCTGAACGAGATCCCGGTGCTGGTGCGCGACGTGGACGACCAGGCCGCAGCCGCGATGGCGCTGATCGAGAACATCCAGCGCGAGGATCTCAATCCGCTGGAAGAGGCGCAGGGCATCCATCGCCTGATCTCGGATTTCAATTTCACGCACGAGCAGGCGGCCACTGCAGTCGGGCGTTCGCGCAGCGCGGTGTCGAACTTGCTGCGTTTGATGAACCTGGCGGCGCCGGTGCAAACCATGCTGATGGCCGGCGATGTGGACATGGGTCACGCGCGCGCCTTGCTGGCGGTGGACCCGGCCAGCCAGATCGCGCTGGCCAACCAGGTGGTGGCAAAACGCCTGTCGGTACGCGAGACTGAAAAGCTGGTGGCCAGGGAACTGGAAGAGCAGGCCAACCCGAGCACGACCCGGCAGAAGGAAAAATCGGGAGATATTGCCCGGTTGGAAGAAGAGCTGTCCGACAAGCTGGCCACGCCGGTGTTGTTCAAGATGGGCGCGAAGGGCAGGGGACAGATGATCATCGATTTTGCCGATCTGGATATTTTGGACGGCGTACTGGCGCGTTTGCGGGCCTAAATCGATCCAATAGCATCATCTAGACCTCAACCCCGTCGTTCCCGCCTGCGCGGGAACGACGTGCTCATAACCTCCCAGGTAATTGCCCCCTCCCGACCACGCGCCTACGATATAACTGTACCCCGCGCCAGCAGCCAGAAGTGAGCCGCACCGACCGCTCCCACGAACATTATCACGCAAGACGTTTCTTCTAGTTAACGTTTAGCAAGGAGGACCAGTTCGCCCCCGTTTAGTGCAGATTGCAGAAAAATGCGTGGTTTTTGAACACAATCAGGCTCATTCACAGTGCGGCAACGTTTGACGCATGCCAGCATAAGCACTTATAATCCCGCTGATTCACATAATTCAGACACCGAAACACGGCACATATATGGCTGGCGCAAGGAATACAACATGTTGCGCTTAGTCTCCCTGCAATTGATGGTAACAGTCGCTGCTGGCCTCATCGCCGCGCTTCTGGGGGGATGGGCTGCGATGCTGTCGGCGGTGTTCGGCGGATTGTGTTGTGTCTTGCCCAATGCCGTGTTCGCGTTGCGCCTGTTCGCCAATACGAAGAAACCAGGTGGGGCCGACCCGATATCGTTTTTTATCTGGGAATTCATAAAGATTGCTTTGACGGTGGCGCTGATTGCCGCGACCTTCTCGCTGTACCGCGACTTGAATGTGTTCGCCATGATTGGCGGCTTCATCGTGGCGCTGAAAAGTTACATATTCTTAATATTTAGGCACTGACATGACGAGTCCAACACTTGAAGCCGGCGCACCACACGCGCAGACTGCATCAGAATACATCAAGCACCACCTGGGTCACTTTTCGACCAAGCATCAGGAAAATGTGGTCGATTTCTCCATTATCAACATGGACACCATGTTTTGGTCGATCGCCATGGGCATTCTTGGCTGCCTGATCATGTGGATGGCGGCCCGCAAGGCCACCTCCGGCGTGCCGACCCGCTTCCAGGCGGCTGTCGAAATGGTCTTCGAGATGGTCGACAACCAGGCCAAGGGCATCGTGCACGGCGACCGCAGCTTCATCGCGCCGCTGGCACTGACCGTGTTCGTCTGGGTTGCACTGATGAATTCGCTGGACTTCTTGCCAGTCGATCTGTTCTCCGCCTTGTTCAAACTGCTGGGTATCGAACATATCTTCCCGTATCACCGCGTGGTTCCGACCGCCGACCTGAACGGCTCGCTGGGCATCGCCCTGGGCGTGTTCGCACTGATGATCTACTACAGCATCAAGATCAAGGGTTTCGGCGGCTGGATTCACGAACTGTTTTCCGCACCATTCGGCATTGCCATGGCGCCGTTCAACCTGCTGTTGAACATCATCGAGTACGCAGCAAAAACCGTGTCGCTCGGCATGCGACTGTTCGGCAACATGTTTGCTGGCGAACTGCTGTTCCTGTTGATCGCTTTGTTGGGTGCGATGGCTACGACGTTTGGCTTTGTCGGCCACGTCATCGCCGGTTCGGTTTGGGCTATTTTCCACATCCTGATCGTGTTCCTGCAGGCGTTCATTTTCATGATGCTGACCCTGGTATACCTGGGCCAGGCGCATGAAGGTCACTGATCGGCACAGCTCGAACAGAATCGAAACATAGTAGTAGTTGGCAAAGTTTGTAATTTTTAATCTAGTTTTTAATTTACTTTTTGAAGGAACTCTCATGACTGACCTTTCTTTTGTTGCTCTGGCTTGCGGTTTGATCATCGGTCTGGGCGCTATCGGCGCTTGTATCGGTATCGCTATCATGGGCGGCAAATACCTCGAAGCTTCGGCTCGTCAGCCTGAACTGATGAACACCCTGCAAACCAAAATGTTCCTGCTGGCTGGTCTGATCGATGCGGCGTTCCTGATCGGTGTTGGTATCGCAATGCTGTTCGCATTCGCCAACCCATTCGTACCGAAGTAATTTAAGTTCGGCACTTCGCTGGTTATGAATTGCCGAACCTTCCGGGTTCGGCATCCGTTTTTGTAAGAAGGAAAATACCGTGAACTTAAACGCAACCTTGTTTGCCCAGTTCGTGGTCTTCTTCATCCTGGCTGGTTTCACGATGAAATTCGTGTGGCCCCCACTGATGAAAGCGCTCGACGAGCGCATCCAGAGGATCTCGAACGGCCTGGCCGCAGCTGACCGCGGCAAGGAAGAAATGCAGAAAGCCCATGAGCAAGTCCAGAAAGACCTGGCCGCTGCCCGTGACGAAGGTCAAAAGCGCATCATCGACGCCGAAAAGCGCGCCGCCATGATTCTCGACGACGCAAAGAAAGCAGCTGCTGACGAAGCGGCCCGCATCATCGCGTCCGCCAAAGCTGAAGCCGAGCAACAAGTTACCCGCGCGCGCGAAGAACTGCGTGGCCAGGTCGCTGCCCTCGCCGTCAAAGGCGCCGAGCAGATCCTCAAGCGTGAAGTGAACGCAGCGGCCCACGCCGACCTGCTGTCGCAATTGTCGGTCGAGCTGTAATCATGGCCGAACTCGCAACCGTCGCCCGTCCTTACGCCGAAGCCCTGTACCGCGTTGCCCAGCAAGGCAACGTGGCAGCTTGGTCCGAAGTGTTGTCCGAGCTGGCCCAGCTCGGCGCTCACCACGATGTGCTGGCCTACGCGGCCAACCCGAACGTGAACGCTGCCGATGTCGCATCGACCATCGGCTCGCTGCTGAAGTCGCCAACGACCGCGGAAGTGAGCAACTTCGTTGCCATGCTGGTAGAAAACCACCGCGTGTCGCTGCTGCCGGAAATCTACGCCCAGTTCCAGGTGCTCAAGAACACGAATGCCGGTGCCGCAGACGCCAACATCACCAGCGCCTTCGAGATTGCCCAGCCGCAGGTTGCGCAACTGGTCGCGACGCTGGAAAAGAAATTTGGCCGCAAGCTCAACCCAACGGTGACAGTGGATCCCTCGCTGATCGGTGGTGTGCGCGTGGTCGTCGGTGATGAAGTGCTCGATACCTCGGTACGCGCCAAGCTGCAACAGATGCATGTTGCGCTGACAGCGTAAAGAATCGCACAACGCGCCGGCGCAGACGCCCTTGCCTTACGCATCAAGAAACTATTAGGAGTTAGCATGCAACTTAATTCATCTGAAATCAGCGAACTGATCAAAAGCCGGATCCAAGGCCTCGAAGGTTCGGCTGACATTCGCAATCAGGGCACGGTAATCTCCGTAGCCGACGGTATCTGCCGTATCCATGGCCTGTCGGACGTGATGCAGGGCGAGATGCTGGAATTCCCGGGCAATACCTTTGGCCTGGCGATGAACCTCGAGCGCGACTCCGTCGGCGCCGTGATTCTGGGTGCTTACGAGCACATTTCCGAAGGCGACACCGTGAAGACCACCGGCCGCATCCTGGAAGTGCCAATCGGTCCTGAACTGAAGGGTCGTGTTGTCAACGCCCTGGGCCAGCCGATCGACGGCAAGGGTCCTGTCAACGCCAAGCTGACCGCCGCGATCGAAAAAATCGCACCGGGCGTGATCGCCCGCGAATCGGTTTCGCAGCCAATGCAGACCGGCTTGAAGTCGATCGACTCGATGGTGCCGATCGGCCGTGGCCAGCGCGAGCTGATCATTGGTGACCGCCAGACCGGTAAATCGGCTGTCGCGATCGATGCGATCATCAACCAGAAGGGCCAGAACATGACGTGTATCTACGTCGCGATCGGCCAGAAGGCATCGACCATCAAGAACATCGTGCGCTCGCTCGAGACGCACGGCGCGATGGAATACACCATCGTCGTGGCAGCATCGGCTTCCGAGTCGGCTGCAATGCAATACATCTCCGCGTACTCTGGTTGCGCCATGGGCGAATACTTCCGTGACCGCGGCGAAGACGCACTGATCGTCTACGATGACCTGTCGAAGCAAGCAGTTGCTTACCGTCAGATCTCGCTGCTGCTGCGCCGTCCACCAGGCCGCGAAGCCTATCCTGGCGACGTGTTCTACCTGCACAGCCGCCTGCTCGAACGCGCGGCACGCGTGAACGCAAAATACGTCGAAGACTTCACCAACGGCGCCGTCAAAGGCAAGACCGGTTCGTTGACTGCACTGCCGATCATCGAAACCCAGGCTGGCGACGTGTCCGCTTTCGTTCCGACCAACGTGATTTCGATTACCGACGGCCAGATCTTCCTGGACACCTCGCTGTTCAACTCGGGTATCCGTCCTGCGATTAACGCCGGTATTTCGGTATCGCGCGTCGGTGGCGCCGCCCAGACCAAGGTCATCAAGGGCCTGTCCGGCGGTATCCGTACCGACCTGGCGCAGTACCGTGAACTGGCTGCGTTCGCGCAGTTCGCTTCCGACCTGGACGAATCGACCCGCAAGCAGCTCGACCGTGGCGCACGCGTGACCGAACTGCTCAAGCAGGCCCAGTATTCGCCAATGTCGATCTCGATCATGGCAGTGACCCTGTTCGCAGTGAACAAAGGTTACTTCGATGACGTCGAAGTCAAACGCGTACTGGCGTTCGAATCCGGTCTGCACGGCTACATGAAGACCAAGCAAGCTGCTCTCCTGGCCAAGATCGAAGAAACCAAGCAACTGGACAAGGATGGCGAAGCCGCCATGGCCGCAGCCATTGCTGACTTCAAGAAATCCGGCGCGTATTAACGCTTGTGGGACGGACCTGCGCGCAGCGTAGGTCGGTCCTCAAGAATTAATAAGTTGTGGGACGGACTTGAGCGTAGCGAAAGTCGGTCCTCAACATGCTAAACGGCTGGATACAAAAGGAGTAAGGACTCATGGCAGTAGGCAAAGAGATACGTAACAAGATCAAGAGCGTAGAAAATACGAAGAAGATCACGAAGGCGATGGAAATGGTCGCCGCGTCCAAAATGCGCAAAGCGCAGGACCGGATGCGTGCCGCTCGCCCTTACAGTGACAAGATTCGTAACATCACCTCGCATCTGGCTACGGCGAATCCGGAATACACGCATCCGTTCATGGCGCAAGGCAAGGACGTGAAAGCGAAGACCGTTGGTTTCATCGTCATCACGACCGACAAGGGTCTGTGCGGCGGCATGAACACCAACATCTTGCGTCTGTTGACGCAAAAGACCCGCGAGCTGGAAACGGCTGGCAACAAAATTGAAGCGGTTGCCATTGGCAACAAAGGTTTGGGTTTCATGAACCGCGTTGGCGTGAAGGTCGTGTCGCATGCGATCCAGATCGGCGATACGGTCCACCTCGACAAGCTGATCGGGCCGATCAAGGTCATGCTCGACCGCTACGAGGAAGGTGAGCTGGACGCAGTCTATATCTGCTACACCAAGTTCGTAAACACGATGAAGCAAATCCCGATGGTCGAGCAGCTCTTGCCGCTGACCGCCGACAAGCTGGAAGGCGACAAGAGTAGTCACGCATGGGACTACATCTACGAGCCGGAAGCGCAGACCGTGATCGATGAACTGCTGGTGCGGTATGTGGAAGCGCTGGTGTATCAGTCAGTGGCCGAAAACCTCGCGTCCGAGCAATCGGCGCGGATGGTGGCGATGAAAGCGGCAAGCGACAACGCCGGCAGCGTCATCGGCGATCTGAAGCTGATCTATAACAAGACCCGCCAGGCTGCGATTACCAAAGAACTCTCCGAGATCGTCGCCGGTGCGGCCGCGGTCTAAACCCGAATTTAAATACTATTGAAGGAACGAACATGGCTGATGGCAAAATCGTTCAGTGTATCGGCGCTGTGGTGGACGTTGAGTTCCCACGCAATGCAATGCCGAAGGTTTTCGACGCACTGAAAATGGCAGGCTCCGAACTGACCCTGGAAGTACAACAGCAGCTCGGCGACGGCATTGTCCGTACCATTGCACTGGGTACCTCCGACGGTCTGCGTCGCGGCATGGTAATCCAGAACACCGGCAAGCCAATCATGGTACCGGTCGGTAAAGCGACCCTGGGCCGTATTATGGACGTGCTGGGCAACCCGATCGACGAGTGCGGTCCGGTATCGCACGCGCAAACCGCATCGATCCACCGCGTGGCGCCTGCGTACGACGAACTGTCGCCATCGCAAGACCTGCTGGAAACCGGCATCAAGGTGATCGACCTTGTTTGCCCGTTCGCCAAAGGCGGTAAAGTCGGTCTGTTCGGCGGTGCTGGTGTGGGCAAGACCGTGAACATGATGGAACTGATCAACAACATCGCAAAAGCACACTCGGGCGTATCCGTGTTTGCCGGCGTGGGTGAGCGTACTCGCGAGGGTAACGACTTCTACCACGAGATGGCTGACGCCAAAGTGGTCGATCTGGAAAATCCAGAGAACTCCAAAGTGGCGATGGTCTACGGTCAGATGAATGAACCGCCGGGTAACCGTCTGCGCGTTGCGCTGACCGGCCTGACGATCGCTGAATCGTTCCGTGACGAAGGCAAAGACGTTCTGTTCTTCGTGGACAACATCTACCGCTTCACCCTGGCCGGTACCGAAGTGTCCGCACTGCTGGGCCGTATGCCATCGGCAGTGGGTTACCAGCCAACCTTGGCCGAAGAGATGGGCCGTCTGCAAGAGCGCATCACCTCGACCAAGACCGGTTCGATCACCTCGATCCAGGCCGTGTACGTCCCTGCGGATGATTACACCGATCCATCGCCAGCAACCACCTTTGCTCACTTGGATTCGACCGTTGCCCTGTCGCGTGACATCGCCTCGCTGGGTATCTACCCTGCGGTCGATCCACTCGACTCGACCTCGCGCCAGCTGGACCCGCTCGTCGTCGGCCAGGAACACTACGACACCGCGCGCGCTGTCCAGGGCACCCTGCAGCGCTACAAGGAATTGCGCGACATTATCGCGATTCTGGGCATGGATGAGCTGGCACCGGAAGACAAACTGCTGGTCGCACGCGCACGCAAAATGCAGCGTTTCCTGTCGCAGCCATTCCACGTTGCTGAAGTGTTTACCGGTGCTCCTGGCAAATACGTTTCGCTGAAAGACACGATCAAAGGCTTCAAGATGATCGCATCGGGCGAACTGGATCACCTGCCTGAGCAAGCGTTCTACATGGTTGGCACGATCGAAGAAGCAATCGAAAAAGCCAAGAAGCTCAACTAAGACAGGCGAAGGCGCCGCGCTGACTCAGCGGGGCGCCGGAACCCGATAGGACACACATGGCAAACACATTTCACGTTGACGTGGTATCGGCCGAAGCCAGTATTTTTTCGGGCGAAGCCGAGTTCGTCGCGTTGCCGGGTGAAGCAGGCGAGCTGGGGATTTATCCCAAGCACACCCCGCTGATCACGCGCATCAAGCCGGGTGCGGTACGGATCAAGGTGGCTGGCCAGGCTGAAGAAGAGTTCGTCTTCGTCGCTGGCGGCATCCTGGAAGTGCAGCCGAACGGCGTGACCGTGCTGGCAGACACCGCGATTCGCGGTGGCGACCTGGACGAAGCAAAAGCACTGGCCGCCAAAAAAGCGGCCGAAGAAGCAATGGTCAACAAGGTATCGAAGATCGATTACGCCAAGGCGCAAGCCGAGATGGCGGCTGCGATTGCCCAATTGCAGGCAATCCAGCGCTTCCGCAACAAGCGTTAAGCAGGTGGCGGGCTGGACCCGCCATAGTAAAAAAGGCAGCCGAGGCTGCCTTTTTTATGTCTGCTTTGCTACCGTGGCAGACTGTGGCTACCTGTTTCTGGCCCAGGCACTGAGCAACAGCAAGACGGCGGTGCTGACCAGCAGCGAGACGGTGAGCAAGCCTTTCGACGCCGGGTTGAGCGTCGCCAACTGCTGTAAAAAGTTCGCGGATGCGAAACCCGATAAAAACATCGTCGCCAGCGCAAGCGCCGCGGCAACGAACAGCAAGATCATCAAACGCATTGCTTCTCCGATAAGATAATCGCCTTCCTTGTCCTAGGTATCAGTCGCGCCCCGGATGTTCAATGCGCATGTGAATCGACATTTTTCCAGGGCCCCCAGGCAATCTCAAGGGTGATGGTACACCTTCGACCTTGCAGCGGCATGAGTCGCTCTTCTCTCGTGGGTAGTACACGAACGATGTTGTCAAATAAGGCTTCAGCATGAGCAAACAAGCGGCATGGGAAAGCGTTAGTCTGTACAGCCCAATCCCCGGCGCAGAACACTTTCGTCGGCAGCGCTTATTTTCGTTTTGGCGCGGATTTGATGTTGAATACGGCGCAAGTCTGGGAAAGAAAACATTTCACAAGTGTTGGTTTCCCAAATCTCTCCGCTTGAAACACTGACAGAGAATAATCCAATGAACTCAAGGGCACCGGCCTTTGGATTAGCATAAGTTAAGCTGAAATCGAGGTATCCCGGATGTGGGATATTTCCATGCCTGTTAGTTAATGGGCCCTCAAAATAGAGGCCTTTTTTAGTTGTGTTATAACCCTCGCGACTCAAAGTAAAAACGAGTAATTGTTTGGCTTGCGTCGAATTCAGCCCTTGAGGTTGTATCTGGCCAAGATTTACGGGCGGCACGCGTGCTGCCGATACGTTTGATATCGCCAAGAAAAACGCTATCAACAGTGCCCAAGTAGGTTTCCCTAACACGCCAAGCGCCCCTTAACTGCAATAATGAGGCCGAGGAGATAGTTTGCAAAACCTGCACGCCCTCCATCTTCATTTTTGCCGGTATTGAATCCCGCTCTGACTAAGGCGTTAGCGAAGTCGACAGGATCCCGTTTCCCCTGCACAAAAGGCCCCCATTTCGTTTTAAATGATTCTACGCTGTCAATAGGCCTTCCATATTTGGCAACCTTAACTTTTGGATCGTTGCGTGCGACCTCGAAGCCGACCTGGCCAGGTGCCGGCGAGCGCATGGAAAAGTAGTTTTTACAATCTATCGAAATACGTCCACGTCTATACCCACTTTCTTCAGCAGCCAAGCCGACGAGATTTTCTAGCGGAATATCAAGGTCCTTCGCAACCTGCACACAATATGGACCAAAAAATTTCACAAAACCAACAGAATCTAGGTCGTTACGTGAATTTTTGCCATAGAAAACTCCGTATTTATAGTGTAAATAACAATATGTATTCTACATCAAAACGTTGTCAATTTAGTCGACTATAGCGAAGCAATGAGTTGAAACTTGGTGAGGCGTTACTTCTCATCTCTGTGAGACCCGGAAAAATTCTTCATGTTCACGTTTAGTGATCTCAGGCGGGGGAGATTGGCATTAGGTAAATAATAACAAACGCCGTCACGAGGACGGCGTTTGTCTTGCAAAACTTCGCTTGCTGTTTAGTCGTACGTCGCGCTGATGGTCACGCCGCTAAAACTTGGCTTGGCCTTGAGCATGATGTAATACCACTGGCCGCTGACCGGCGCGGCGATGTTGACGCTCTCGCTGTTGCCGCTGGTGACCGATGCGGAATCGTACCAGGTGGTCGACGGATAGCGTCCGCGTGACACGTACATATCCGCATTGCCGCTGCCGCCGCTGGTAAACAAGCGCAGGTTCTTGGCGCCGGCAGGCAACAGGATGTGGGCGTAGCTTTCGCTCGACGAGGTAAAGCCGGTAATCGAGCAGTTCTTGCCCAGGTAGCTGCCCTGATTGCACGCCGGCAGGTTCACCTGCGGCAGCGGCGGTTCGCCGGCGGTGGTGGCGGTCTTCACCCACGCGGCAAACTCGGCGTCGTAACGGGTGCCGATATAGCCCATGTAGTTCTGGTAGCCATCGTAATCGCCCACCCGGAACTTGCCCAGCACCGCATCCACATCGCTGCGGTGCTTCTCCACCATGAAACGGGTCGCCATATAACCCCAGCGATAAGCGCGGTCGGTATAGTCGCCCATCGAATAGGTATTGCCGAAGATCTCGCTCAGCTTGTAGGTGCTGGTGCGCGCCTTGTCGATCGATGGCTGGTTATTGTTGCGCAGCGACAGATACTCGCCGATACCTTCGATCCACCACACGCTCGGCTTCGACACCGCCGCGCCAAAGTCGCCGAACATATTGAAGCGCCCGTCCAGGTAGTGCACATATTCATGCTCCAGGTTCCAGACCGAAAACGCCGGACGCAGCCACGATGCTTCATGCGCGATAAAACGCGCCTGGTTGGTAGCCGACTCGGGATTGCCTTCCAGGTACATGCCGCCGTTATTGGTATCGATATCGTAGATAACCGACGCGTACTTGCCGTAATTGGCGTAATCGTCGAAGACCACCAGTTCCAGCGTGGCGTTCTTGTCGTTAGCGACCGGCACGCGCTTGGTCAGCAGCATGTCGTGGAAGTAGCCTTCCTCTTTTTGCAGGATGGCGCAGGATGACTGCAGTTGGGCCAAGGTCATTTCCTGGGCACGGATGCGCAGGGTCGGGCTGCAGGTATGGCTGACCTTGAGCACGGTATCGGCCAGCTTTTGCTCGTAACCGCAGGTGCCATACACCGCGCAATTGGCATTGTCATAATATTTTACGGCCGAGGCCGCCGCCAGCCAGAGGGCGCTGTCGGCGCCGGTCATGCTGCTGCTGGCCAGGGTGGCTTGCACCATCGGCTTGACCGTGGCTTTTTGCGCCGCGTGCTGCATGAAGCGGAACGCTTCATTGGCCGCATCGTTGAGCATGTAGGCGGTCGACGTGCCCAGCAGCGCGGACTTGTTTTTCACAACGAAGTTGTTCAATGCCACCGGATAGCTGGTGTCGCTTTGCAGCAGCGGCAAGGCGTCAGGCCGCGAATGGGCGTAGAACAGCACCGTCAGCGCCGAGGTCAGGCCGCCGGCGGCGTCGCTTTGCTTGATCGCATCGACCGCGTTCGGCGTGCTTGGCGAGTTGGTGAAGCGCACTACCAGCTTTTTCATCGATGGCAGGAAATATGCCTCGTCATGGGTATTCGTGATCAGCTTGATGACCTCGGCCGCCGTGCTGCCGGCCAGCGGATTGGTCTTGTACAGCACCGTGCCTTCAACCAGGTTCCTGATCGGCGCGCGCAGCGATGCCGTATACGCGGCCGATGGCGTGGCAATCGTGCCGCTGCCGCCCAGGTAGTAACCGGCGCGCAAATACAGCGCCAGGTTGACCAGCGCGCGGTTGCTGGCGTTGTAAGCGCTCGCTTCTTGTGCGAAACGGGCCGCGACCGCATTCATGTTGGCGCTCGAGTAGGCTTTGACGGCCTGCGCGGCGGTCAGCGAAAACAGCGGATAGGTGCACTCGAAATCGGGCATGGCCACCAGGTAATCGGCCAGCGCGGCGCCGTTGTAGCTGGTCAGCGTATCCATGTTCTTGCACTCGGGCGTGGCCGCCATCAGGCTCATGCGGCCGGTTTCGGGCTGTTTCGGCATCAGGTCCACGCGCGGCTTGGTGGTGGGCGCCACATTGAAGCGCTGTTGCTCGACCGTCGGCGGCAGGCTTTGGCGCGCGTGCGGCATCGGCGCTTGTTTCAGGCGTTCGTGCGTATGACCCGTATCGGCTTGCTTTGCATAGCTGACGCTGCTGAAACAGGCGCTGACCAGCCCGGTCAAAAGAATAATTTTGTGTTGTGTAAACATTGTCTCGCTCCTTTTAATTGTCATGATCGATCTGGTGCGCGCCGGCCAGGATGTGGTCCGGCGCTTTGCTCATGGGACGGAAAAGGGTCAATTCCGCCCTGCAGCAAGCCATCAGGCGTGCCGATACTATCCCTAATGCATACGGGGAAATACCTGATCGGGCGGGCAAAGATGCAATTTGTTCAATTTCTCCGGCAGGCCTGGTAAATACGGCACAGTATGGTGGAAAGCAATGACGAAAAAGCCACACATCCGGGCAGCGGAGGTGTGGCTTGAGCAAGGCTCTGGCTTGCTGAGGTGTTACTTGGTGACGGTCAGCTTGTACTTGCCGGCGCCGCTATAGGACGAGACGATGATGCGGTAGTAGCCGGCCGCGGCCGCGTAGCTGATCTTTTCCTGCGAGGCGTCGCCGGTCGACTCGGCCGCCATGGCCCACACATTGTTTTCCCACTTCTCGATGCGCAGGTCGAAGTCGGTGCCGGCCTGGCCGCCCAGGACGGCGGCCAGGGTGCCGCCCTTGTACTCGAACCATGGCGATGGATGGATCGCCTCGCCCTTCTCGGCCAAGCTGCCGTTGTAGACGTTCCCGGTCGAGGTCGGCGTGGTCGCGCCCACGTCGAAGCTCACTGTCTTGCCCGGCGCGCTGATATTGGCGATCGCCAGGCCCGACGCATAGCCGTTCCACCACAGCGAATTGGTGCCCTTGGCGCTCAGCGCGTTCGGCACGCCGGCGTTGAAGGCGCGCGTTGCCACGCCGTCGTACAGGTCGCCGCCGTCGCCCTGGTTCAAATTGTTTTCCGGATCGCGCTTGCCGTCCGCGTGTTCCATCTGGATATACGGATGCCACTCGTCGTCGTTGGTGCCGGCCGGATCGATGTGGAACACGGCCAGGCCCTGGTCGGGCTGGTACAGGTTCTGCTCGCTCTTGTGGATCGCTTCCACGTAAAACGCTTCGGCCGCGTTGGCCGGATTGCTCCAGCGGTACAGCGAGTGGCCGGCGGCCGCCATCGACAGGCGCCCGGTCGGCGCGCTGCGGTTGATGGCCGGATTGAGTTCGATGGCCGTGTCCCATCCCGCCAGGTAGCGCAGGAAACCGGCCGGCCGGGTCGGCCGGAACTGGCTTTCGTAGCCCACGCCGCCAAAACCCATCACGCAGAAATTGGCCACCGAGCCTTGCGAGCTGCCGTCGTAGTCGTACAGGTCGGGCCAGCCCATGATCAGGTGGCCCGATTCATGCACGAAGGTGCCGATCGCCAGTTGCTTGCCCATGTCGCTGATCTGGTAACTGCCGGTGCAGGCGCCGTTGCTGCAGAACTGCTCGCCCAGCCAGCCCATGTGCGGCCACAGGCCTTTCGACCACGGGCTGTCCGCTTCGCCCGCGTAGAAGAAATTCAGGCCCAGGATATGGCCGCTACTGTCGCGGCTGAGCGTGGAAAAATCGAAGCCTTCGCTGCTCTTGACCCAGTTCAGCGCTTCCATGATCAGTTCCTGCGCGCGCGTGCCGCTGTCCAGGCTGGCGTCAGCGTAGTAGCTCTTGGGGCGCTTGGCGCGGTAGTAGCGGGTGACGCTGTTGCTGTAGTCGAGCTTGTTGCCGGAGACGGCCAGGAAGTAGCCGCGCACCGATTGCGCGTTGCCGAAGCCGGTGTAGTTGGCGTCGTTCAGGAACGATTCGACCTGCGGCTTGGTGATCGTGCCCGGTGCGTCGGAAAAATCGATGATCACGGTCAGGCCGCGCATCTGGCCGGTGACGGCGGCGGTGGCGGCCGCGCTCGGGACCATCATCGCGGCGCTGGCTTTCTGCGCCAGTTCCAGGCTGCGTCCGTGCATTTTCTGATAGCGCTGCCTGGCCAGGCGCGCCTTGGCGGCCGTGGAGAGGCCCGGCTCGCGCTTGTCCTGGGCGGTGCTGAAGGTGCGCAGCCTGGCATTCGTGGCCAGCACGCCGCTCGAGACCAGCTGGTCGCCCGTGGCGTTCACGTGCGCATAGCAAAAACCGCGTTTGGCATGATCATAAATGATCAGCGAACCGTCTTCGGTACGCTGTTCGGCGTAGTAATCGTTGCCGTCGAGGCGAATTTTCAATACTTCGCCGCCCGGCTGGCGGAATTCGTAGCCATGACCCTTGTACGGAATGGCCGCATGGGATGTTAACGCCGCCAGCGACAGCACCATGCCGGCAGCTGCCGTGAGACTTGCACGCATCAAACTCATTACTTCTCCAAAGTTATAAAAAATGCAAGTATGCATGGGCAAAAAGTGCTCGTCTTGGCACATTTCGGCGCATCTTCATCGAAATCAGCATAAAAATCGTCGATACAAGCCCTACGAACCATTTCCGGAATCAATGATATTTCCGTCGGGACAGCATATATTTTTACTTTGACCGGCTTTCTTCTTGTGCATTAGGATTATTAAATACACACTATCGACTTGAACCACGACCAGGGCCGTTGTCGCCATGTTGAACCGCCTGCTAAAGAAAGCACCACCACCGCCTGCCGTTGTCCCTTCGTTCACGAAGCGGCGCTTTTTCGGCACTGAGCAAAAAGCGTTTTACGGCCGCCTGCGCCGCGCACTGCCCAGGTGCTATATTTTTCCCGACGTCGCGTTGAGCAAACTGATGATCCCGAGTAATCCGGATCCGAAGATCAAACGCAGTCACCAGGACCACTTGTCCGGGCGAAAAGTCGATTACGCCGTCTTCGATGCCCGTTTGCACCTGCTGTTCGTGATCGAGCTGACCCTGCCGCCGGCGCCGGGCGCCCATCCCGACACCATTCCTATCGCGGCCCTGATGGCCAGCGCCGGCATTCGCCGCTTCAGCTGGCCCAAGGACAACCTGCCGTCGACCGAACAGACCCTGCGCGCGCTGGCCGATTATTCGGCCGAGAACATGGCCAAGGAAGACGGTGGCGGCGTTCTCGGGCCCTCCTCGCAACTGGGCGAGCCCGAGCACACCGATGCGATGCCCGTGGTCGACAGCATCATCCAGCCGCGCGGGGCCAGCACGCTGACGCTCGAAGCGCTGGCCGGCATGGCGCCGCAGGGTGCCTTGAAAACATCCTATCCGCACGTGTGGGAACGCATCTGCCTGTTCTGCACTGAACCGCGCCACCTGCACCAGTACCTGCATTCGCTGTCGATGCAGGACCGTGGCGTCAAGCGCGCCGGTTTTTCGGAAGAAGCGCTCAACGAAATCGCCCGCATCCAGGTCGCCAACGTCGGTTACCTGCAAACCCAGACGGCGCCGGAACGGGCCAGCTGGAACGACGTCTTCACCGACCGCTGAGGCCTGCGCCGCAGCCCGCCGCGCGGCCCGCAGCGGCGCGGCTTGTCGTGCCTATTGACCGCTTGATATCCTCAATCCGCCGTTCGTCGCAGCGGCGGCCACGGCCATGCGCGCCGCACCTATAGTCTGGTCTGCAGTCGCCCATCAACCACACTTCAGGAACCAGCATGTTCAAACTGTCCGCCCTCTGCGTCGCCACCCTGGTTGCGCTGCACGCACCGGTCGCTTTTGCCCAGGATGCCGCCCGTCCCGCCGTCGAGCAAGCCCTGGCCGAGCGCATCGACGCCGCCATCGCCCCCTACTACAAAGCCGATGCGCCGGGCGCGACCGTCATCGTCACGCAAGACGGCAAGACCGTGCTGCGCAAGGCCTACGGCATGGCCGACGTGTCCAAGGGCACGCGCATGACCCCCGACATGGCCATGCGGCTCGGCTCCATCACCAAGCAGTTCACCGCCGTTGGCATCCTGATGTTGGTCGATGAAGGCAAGTTGGCGCTGGACGATGACGTTAGCAAAGTCCTGCCGGAGTACCCCACGCGCGGCAAGCGCATCACCATCGAGCATTTGCTGGCCCACACTTCGGGTATCGTCAGCTTTACCAGCAAGCCTGCCTTTTCCGCGACCGACGGGCGCGACAGAACGGTGGCCGAGATGATCGACACCTTCAAGAACGACGCGCTCGAGTTCGAGCCGGGCACGCGCTGGGCCTACAACAATTCCGGCTACTTCCTGCTCGGCGCGGTGATCGAAAAACTGTCCGGCCAGACTTATGCCAGGTTTATGGAAGAGCGCATCTTCACGCCGCTCGAGATGCGCCACACCGCCTACGAAGGCCACGAACGCAGCAGCGGCCCGCGCGCCGCAGGCCACAGCAAAGGCTGGTTCGGGCGTGTCACCACGGCCAAGCCGATCAGCATGACGCAGCCGTACGCGGCCGGCGCGCTGGTCTCGACCGTGGACGACCTGGCGCGCTGGGATGCGGCCATTAGCGCCGGCAAGCTGCTCAAGCCGGCTACCTGGCAAAAGGCCCACACCAGCGCCGTGCTGGCTGACGGCAAGCCGACCAACTATGGCTACGGCTGGCAGGTCGGCAAGCTGCGCGGCGTGCCGCTGGTGGCGCATGACGGCGGCATCGACGGCTATTCCACCTCGGCCTTGCGGCTGCCGCAGCAAAAAGTGTATGTCGCGGTGTTGAGCAACACCGACGCACCCAAGATCCAGCCCGACATGGTGGCCAGCAAGGCGGCGGCGATTGCCATCGGCAATCCCTTCCCCGACTTCAAGGCCGTGAAAGTCGACAACGCGCTGCTCGACGCCTACGCCGGCACCTACCGCATCGACGCTACCGCCACCCGCAGCTTCAAGCGTGACGACGGCAAGCTGATCATGCAGCGCACCAACCGCGATCCGGTCACCCTGACGCCGTACGCGAACGACAGCTTTTTCATGCCCGCTTCGCTGACCACCTTCGTGTTCGCGCGCAACGCCAAGGGCGAGGTCAGCCACGTGCTTGTCCACAGCCAGGGTTCGGACATGATCAACCAGCGGGTCGACGCGCCCTCCGGGACGCCCTAAGGGACGCCCTAACGTACGCGGCGGGAGCTGGTAAATCTGCTACGCTCGCCAGACACACAACCTGGCGAGCCCCATGAGATCCATTCCCACTATCCTGAAAGACAGCAAGACGATCGCCGTGGTCGGCCTGTCGAACCGGCCCGAGCGCGCCAGCCACGCCGTGGCCGCTTACCTGCAACAACACGGCTACCGCATTCTCGGCGTTAATCCGGCGTATGCCGGCCAGGAGATCCTGGGCGTGCCGGTCTACGCCAGCCTGGCGCAGGCCGCCGCCGCCTTGGAAGACGCCGCGTTGGAGGACGGTGCGCGCATCGACGTCGTCGACTGCTTCCGCACGCCAGACGCCATGCTCGCGCTGGCGCGCGAAGCGGTCGACATCGGCGCGCGCTGCCTGTGGATGCAACTCGGCGTGGTCAACCAGGAAGCGGCCGACCTGGCCGTCGCCGCCGGCCTCGACGTGGTGATGGATCGCTGCATGAAAATCGAGCACGCGCACAGCGGCGGCGCAGCGTGAAGGCGCGCACCCGCTTCCGGGCCCGGCCCGGCCTCAAGCTGCGCGAGGAAGACGCCGGCGCCACCCCGCTGCGCGACGATGGCGGCAAGCATCCCAAGTCGAAAGAGCAGATCAAGGCGCACGAGCGCGGGCTGACCGATGAGCTGACCGCGAAGATTGCGCTGCATCAGCAGATGCTGTTCTCGCAACGCCAGCAAAAAGTCCTGCTGGTGCTGCAAGGGATGGATACGTCGGGCAAGGATGGCACGGTGCGCGCGCTGTTCAGCCGCATCAACCCGATGGGCCTGCGCGCCGCCCAGTTCAAGGCGCCCAGCCTGGACGAAGCGGCGCACGATTTTTTATGGCGCATCCACCCGCACGTGCCGGGCGCCGGCGAAATCGCCATTTTCAATCGCAGCCACTATGAAGACGTGCTCGTCCCGCGAGTGCAGAGGTTGATCGACGCGAAGGAATGCATGCGCCGCTACGCGCATATTGCCGACTTCGAACGCATGCTGGCCGAGACCGGCACGGTGATCGTCAAGGTGTTCCTGCATATCTCGAAGGATGAGCAGCGCGCGCGCCTGCAGGCGCGCCTGGATGACCCCGAAAAGCAATGGAAGTTCGACGAAAACGACCTGCTCCAGCGCAAACGCTGGGATGACTATCAGGATGCCTACGAACGGGCGATCGCCGCCACCGACGCCGACCACGCGCCGTGGTACGTGATTCCCGCCGATTCCAAGACGCACCGCAACCTGCTCATCGCCAGCTTGCTGCTGGAAGTCATGCAAGACCTCGAACTGCGCTTCCCCGAGACCGACCCGCGCCTGTCGAAGCTGAAGGTCGAGTAAGCCTTCAGGCCGCCCGCGCTTGCACCTGGGGCAGGCTCGGCTGCGCCCGCACCTGCAGCGCGGCGGTGTCGGACGCGCCGCCGTCGAGCAAGCCGATCAACTCGGCGAGCATCGCGCGGTCGGTCGGCACGTCGGCCGTGTTCAGCGCCAGGTCGCGCGCGATGTCGCGCAGGCGCCAGGTGATTTCGCGCGTGGCCACCGCCTTTTCGAACTGCAGGGTGCCGTCGTCGTGCTCGTGCAAGCCATGATTGTTTTTCAGATATGCATCAAGCCCGGTGCTGATGAAGGCGCGCTCGATGTTCCTGATGCGCGCCAGCGTCCGCTGGATCAGGGCCCACACGCGCGGCGAGCGCCCGATATCGTCGCGCAGCATCTGCTGGCCGCTCTCCAGCGAATCGGCAATGCGCCACCACAGCCGCGTAATGGCGACGTCATCGTTCTCGTCGGGCCGGGGCAGGGCGACCGGGCGGTTGGCCGGCTGGGTGCGCAAGGCGCCCGAAATGGCCGACAAAAAATGGTGCGGATGCTCGCCCGGGATGATCTTCAGCGCCAGTTCGGCGCGCTCGAGCGGATAGTCCTTGTGCAGCACGCCGGCCAGCATTTCCGCCACCGACACCGCCAGTCCCGGCCCGCTGATCATGCCCCCGGCCGACTGGCGCGGATAGCCGGTCCCATCGAGCCGTTCATGGTGTTCCGACACCGCCCGCGCCACCGATGCCGGATACGCTTCGAGTTCCGAAATGAGCATCTGGCCGATGCGCGGATGCACCACCAGATGCGCCCACTCGTGCGGCAACAGGCGCTTGCCCGGCGCCAGGTAGGCCGGGTCGATGTACAGCTCGCCGATATCGTGCAGCATGCCGGCCAGGCCGGCCGCCATCTGGTCGTCGTTCGACAGTTGCAATTTTTTGGCCATGCCGATCGCCAGCAGGCTGACCGTGACACTGTGTTCGAGCGCCTGCGGATCGTCGCGGTCGGTGAGGGTGAGCATCATGCGCATGGCGTGGCCGAAATGCATGTTCGCCAGCAGCGTCTGCGGCGAAATACCCCGCCCGGCGTTGTGCCCCAGGATACGATTGATCGGCACGCTGGTGTCGAGAATGCGCCTGGCGGTAGCGAGGATCAGGCCGTTGTCGGCGCCTCCCACGGCGCTCAGCGACGATTCCAGCGTCTTCTTGAGCTTGTGCCCGCCGAAGGTATCCTGCTGGGCGCGCGTCAATCTGGCGCCCTTGGCCACCAGCTTCATTCCGCGCACGTCGACAATTTCTTCGCTGGCGGCGACATCCATCACCTCGGTCAGGTTCATCAATTTGTTCAGGTAGTGCTGGTTGACGCTGGTGCTCAGGCTGGGACGCTGCATGGGGGGCTCCGTAAAGATGCACACATGATAGCAACTATTTCCCAAAAGAATCAATCTGGGTATCAAATATATGCTGCTTTTTTTAGCAAGGTAGCCGTTCCGGCCACCGCCGCGCCGCCGTCAACGGCGAATTGACATAGAATGAAGTCCCCATTCCCCACCGCATGGAAACGACAATGTTCAAGATTTCGGCACTTCTCCTGGCGGGCCTGTCCGCTATTGCATTGACCGGCGCCCCGGCGCGCGCCCAGGCCCCGGCCGCCGCGCCGGCAGCGGCCCCGGCAAGCTGCCCCGCCTTGCTCAAGCACAGCTTCAAGCGGCTGCAGGATGAAGCGCCGCAGGACCTGTGCCAGTACGCCGGCAAAGTTGTGCTGGTGGTCAATACGGCCAGCTACTGCGGCTACACCACCCAGTACGAAGGGCTGGAAAAGCTGTACGCCAAATACGGCAGCAAGGGCCTGGTCGTGCTCGGCTTTCCGTCGAACGACTTCGGCAAGCAGGAACCGGGCAGCGCCAAGGAAATTGCCGACCTCTGCTACAACACCTATGGCGTCAAGTTCCCCATGTTCGCCAAGTCGGTCGTCAGCGGCGCCAACCCGAATCCCTTGCACGCGAGCCTGATCAAGGCCACCGGCAAGGAGCCGAAATGGAACTTCACCAAATACCTGATCGACCGCAACGGCAAGGTCATCGAACACTATCCGAGCAAGGTCACGCCGGAAGACAAGCAACTTGTCAGCAAGATCGAGCAAGCCCTCGGCAGCTGAGTACCAGCGCTGCGCACCAGGGCGGCCCCGCACCGGGCGCGTCCTGGAGTAGTGTGACTTACCACAACGCGTTCCCGGTAGTCAGTTTCTCAAAAGACACTAAAAATGCTAAAATAGAACTCTCGTTCTATTCCCGGTATGTCTGATGCTCCCCACTCCCGACTACGCGTTCTTCGCCGAACGCCTGCGCGGTTTTTTTGCCGTTGCCGGCCACGACGGCGTCACGCTCACCTTGGCCGAGGTCGGCCAGGGCGCGCGCCCGTGACGATGAGGCCGACACTGCGCCCGATCCGGGCCGCCGACCACGCGTTCCTGCGTAGCGTGTACGCCGCCGCGCGCGCCCAGCAAATCGCCCTGTCCGGGTGGGATGTGGCCACCGCCGACGCGTACGTGCGCATGCAGTTCGACGCCCAGAACGGTTTTTATCGCAAGCGTTATCCGGCCGGCCATTTCGACCTTGTGCTCGACGGCGACATCGCGGTCGGACGCCTGTACGTGGCGCGCGAAGCGCAGCGCATCCACGTGATCGACCTCGCCATGCTGCCGGCGTACCGCAACCGCGGCGCCGGCAGCGCGCTGCTCGCAGCGCTGCAGCGCGAAGCGGGCGCGCGTGGCGCCGCTGTCACCACGCACGTCGAATTGAACAACCGGTCCATCTCGCTGTACCAGCGCTTCGGTTTTCGCGAAATCAGCAGCGCGGGCTTTCACCGCCTCATGGAATGGCGCACCGACGCGCCGCCCGGGAGTATTCACGGCCAGTCGGTTTGCAAGGCATGATAGGTTTTACAATCCGTGCCCGCAGTGCGCCCCCCTACCGGCTTACTTCATGAATAAATTTGTTGAAATGCAGTTGTTTGTCACCGTCGTCGACGCCGGCAGCATGACCGAAGCGGCGCGCCGCCTGGGCACCCCCAAGTCCGTCGTGAGCGAACGCTTGCAGCAGCTGGAGCGGCGCCTCGGCATCGCCTTGCTGGTACGCGGCCGCAAAATGGGGATCACCGATCCCGGCCAGATTTTCTATGCCCATTGCGTACGCATCCTGGCGCAGGTGTGCGAAGCGGAAGACGCGGTCCTCGACGCGCAGGCCAGCATGCGTGGCCAGTTGCGCGTGGCGGCGCCGATGGCGGCCAGCGTGCGCTATCTTGGCCCTATGCTGGCCGCGTTCGCCGCCAGGTATCCGGACTTGCGCATGGAGCTCGACCTGAGCGACCGCTACGTCAACATGCACGACGAGAACTACGACGTGGCCATCCGCATGGGTAATCTGCAAGACTCGACGCTGGTCGCCCGGCCGATCACCATCAACCGCCACCTGGTCTGCGCCAGCCCGGCCTATCTGGCCGCGCGCGGGATGCCGCTCCATCCGGACCAGCTGGGCGAGCACGACGGGCTGTTGTACGGAAATCGCGAACCCCAGGGCACGTGGCAACTGCAGGTCAATGGGAAGGTTGAATCCTTCCGCATCCGTAACCGCCTGTGCACCGATAGCGGACACCAGTTGCTGGAAGCGGCCAAGGCCGGGCTCGGCCTGGCCATCCTGCCGACCTTTCTGGCGGCCGACGCTATTGCCGCCAACGAGCTGCGCATCGTCATGCCGGCATTTTCGCCATCGGGCGGGGTGGTCTCGGCCATCTACCGGCAATCGCACCGGGCCTCGCCCAAGATCCGCACGCTGGTCAACTTCCTGGCCGAGCAGATCGGCGACCCGCCCGTGTGGGAACAGCAGATCCGGGCCGAGCTCGACGCCATTGGGACAGAACGTTCGGAAAACCCGAACCAGTGATTCGTTTTTAGTTGCCTTATGCTAATTCGGCAAACGCTCTAATCTTCGCCCCCGGTGGACCTGCCACCGATCGGAGAGAAGATGAACAAGCAATCGCACAGTATCCAAGACGGCCGCCAGCAGTACAGCGCGGCCACCCCGGCCAGCGCCACCGGCGGCGCGGCCAAGGCGGCCGACGTGATCGTCGTCGGCGGCGGTTCGGCCGGCGCCGTGCTGGCACGGCGCCTGAGCGAGAACCGCCAGCGCGCGGTGCTGCTGCTCGAAGCGGGGCACAGCTACGACGCGGCCGGCTATCCCGCCGCCATCGCCTCGAGCGACATCCTCGGCGCCAACGGCGACCCCGCGTTCGAGTGGGGTTATCGCAGCGAACCGGGCTATATCGGGCACGCCGTCGGCGCCATTCGCGGCAAGGTACTCGGCGGCAGCTCGGGGGTGAACGGCGCCGTGGCGATCCGCGCCCGTCCCTCTGACTTTGCCCGCTGGAACCTGCCAGGCTGGGGCTATGCGGACATGCTGCCGTACTTCAAGCGCTTGGAGACCCGCAGCGGCGGCAGCGACGCCCTGCACGGGCGCAGCGGACCCTTGCCGGTGCGCCAGCTGACGCGGGCCGACCTCACGCCCATGCAGCGCGCCTTCATGGACGCCACCCTGGCATGCGGCTTCCAGGCCGTCGCCGACTTCGACGGAGCCGACGCCAACGGGGTCGGACCGTACCCCATGAATATCGTCGATGGCGTGCGGGTCAACACCGGCATGGCCTTCCTGCCGGACGCCGTGCGCGCCGCCGCCAACTTGCGGATTCGCCCCGACTGCCTGGTCGACAAGATCCTGTTCGACGGCCGGCGCGCCATCGGCGTGCAACTGGCGGACGGGGAACAACTGTTCGGCGGCGAAGTGATCCTCTCGGCCGGCAGCTATGGCAGCGCCGCCATCCTGCTGCGTTCGGGCATTGGCCCGGCCGCCGACCTGCATGCCCTGGGCATCGCGCTGGTGGCCGACCTGGCGGTCGGGCAAAACCTGGTCGACCACCCCTTCTATTACAACGCGTATGCGGCCAGGCCGGACGCGCTTGGCGCGCAGAGCCCGGTGATCGGCGCCAAGCTGTGGACCGCCAGCAGCGGCGCCCGGCCCGGCGAGCTCGATCTCCACATCACGGCCACCCACCTGTTCCCGCACGAACAAAGCCCGACCGGGGTGGGCTTTGTGCTGGCGGTGGCGCTGACCCGCCCGCTCTCGCGCGGACGGCTGACCCTGGCCAGCCGCGATCCGCTGGCCGCGCCGCGCATCGACCTCGGTTTCCTGTCGGCGCCCGAAGACCGGGCGCGCATGCTGGAGGGCGTCAAGCTGGCGCGCAAGATCGGCGCCGGCGCGCCGCTGGCCGCCATGGTGCATGCCGAACTGAGCCCGGGGCCGCAGGCGCAGTCGGACGACGCCATCCTGGCCTCGATCATGGCCACCGTCGATACCTATCACCACCCGACCTCGACCGCCCCGATGGGCCCGCGCAGCGATCCCTCGACCGTGGTCGACACCGACGCACGTGTCCATGGCCTGCAAGGGCTGCGCGTGGTGGACGCCTCGATCTTCCCGGACGTGCCCTCGGTGGCCACGAATATCACCGTCATCGCCACGGCAGAGCGCATTGCCAGCCTGTACGCCTGAACACCGCTTTACCTGAAAGAAACAATCATGAAAAACAGCACCGCACTGCACTGGATCGATGGCCAATGGCACGATTCCGAACAACACCGCGACTCGATCGATCCGGCCACCTACGAGGTGATCGGGCGCTACGCCGACGGCGGCGCGCGCGAAGCGGCGCACGCCACCGCGGCCGCCAGGCGCGCCTTTGCCGACTCCCCGTGGAAGGAAGACCGCGCCCTGCGCGCCCGGGTCTTGCACGCGCTGGCCGACGCCTTCGAGCGCCACGCCGGCGCACTGGTCGACCTGCTCTCGGCCGAAAACGGCAAGATCAAGGCGGAGGCGGCCTTCGAAGTGTCGATGGTCCCTTCCAAGCTGCGCTACTACGCCTCGCTCGTGCGCACCGAATACGGACGCGCCCTCGAACCGAAGGCGGGCAGCATCTCGCTGGTGCTGCGCGAAGCGATCGGGGTGGCGGGCATCATCGCGCCCTGGAATTCGCCGGTGGTGCTGATGATCCGCTCGCTGGCGCCGGCCTTGGCCGCCGGCTGCACCGCGGTCATCAAGATGCCGGGCCAGACCGCGCAGACCAATGCGCTGGTGTCGGCCATCATGGCCGGGGTGGCCGACCTGCCGTCCGGCGTCGTCAATCTGTTCTCGGAGTCGGGCGCGGAAGGCGCCAAGTGGATGATCGAATCGCCCGACATTCCGGTCATCAGTTTCACCGGCAGCACCGGCACCGGCCGCGCGATTGCCGAAGTCGGGGCGCGGCGCCTGAAGCGCTTCGGCCTGGAACTGGGCGGCAAGACGCCGATGATCGTCTTCGACGACGCCGACCTCGGCGCCGCCCTGCCCAAGCTCGAAAAAGCCCTGACCGTCTTTTCCGGCCAGTTCTGCATGACCGGCTCGCGCCTGCTGGTACAGCGCGGCGTTGCCGATACGGTGCGCACGCGGCTGGCGGCGCGCCTGGGGGCCGTGCGGATGGGACCGGCCAGCGACCCGGCCAGCGACATGGGGCCGCTGATCGACAAGCCGAACGTGGCGCGCGTCGAGGGCCTGGTCGAGGCCGCGATTGCGGCCGGCGCCAACGTCCTGGTGCGCGGCGGCGCCGTGACCGATGGCGTGCTGGCCCGGGGCGCCTTCTATCGCCCCACACTGCTCGAAGTGAGCGACCCGGAACTCGACATCGTGCAGAAGGAAACCTTCGGCCCGGTCCTGACCTTGCAGGTGTTCGATACCGAAGCCGAGGCCATCGTCCTGGCCAACAACAGCGAGTTCGGCCTGGCCGCCAGCATCTGGTCGCGCGACGTCGACCGTCCGCTACGGGTGGCGCGCCGGCTGGAAGCGGGCACGGTCTGGATCAACGACTGGGCCGTGGTGTACGACGAGTGCGAGGAAGGCGGCTACAAGCAGTCCGGCCTGGGGCGCTTGAACGGCATGGCGGCCATGGACGATTTTCTCCAGTACAAGCACATCACCATGAGCCCGGGCGCGGCGTGAAGCAGCCGGACCTGTATGAGGGATTGCTGGACGCCCTGTATGCCATCTTCGGCAGGCATGCGGGCTTGCGCGTGACGCATGCCAAAGGCATCGTGGCGCACGGCAGCTTTACCGCCTCGCCGGCGGCGGCGCGCCTGAGCCGCGCGGCCCACCTGCAGGGCGCGCGCGTGCCGCTTACCTTGCGCTTTTCGAACTTCAGCGGCGTGCCGTCCACCGCCGACGGCGACCCCGGCGCCGGCCCGCAGGGACTGGCGTTGCGCTTCCTGCTGGACGATGGCCGCCACACCGACATCGTCGCGCATTCCTACGACGGTTTTCCGGTGGCCACGCCGGAGCAGTTCCTCGGCTTTTTGCAGGGGCTGGCCGGCGCGGGCGGCGAGCGGCCCGACCCGCTGCCGCTGGACGCCTTTTTGGCGCGCCATCCGCGCGCGCAACGTTATCTGGAAGCGCCCAAGCCGGCGCCCGCCAGTTACCTGGCCCAGGCATATTTTGGCGTGAACACCGTGCGCTTGCTCGACGCCGCCGGCGCCGCCGTGCACGGACGCTACCGGATCGAGCCGCTGGAGGCGCCGATTGCGCCGTCGCCAGCTGCGCTGCCGGGCACCGATTTCCTCGGCGCCGAGCTGGGCGAACGCCTGCGCCGCGCGCCGGCCAGGCTGCGCCTGGTGCTGCAATGCGCCGCGCCGGGCGACGAGCTCGACGACGGTTCGCTGGCCTGGCCGCGCAGCGGTCCGGATGCGCGCCCGGAAATCGAACTGGGCATCCTCAGCGTCGAAACGGTCGAGGTGGACGGGCAAGTACAGGCGGCGCGGCAGCAAGCGCTCGCCTTCAATCCCGGGCAGTTGATCGACGGTATCGAAGCCTCTGGCGACCCGATGCTTGCCGCGCGCGCCGAACTGTACCGGCGCGCAGCGTTGCGGCGGCGCCCGGTGCAGGCATGAGCCTGGCGGCGCCCGGCGAGCAAGGCATGAGCGCCATCGTGCACGAGGTCGATCCGCGCCACCGCGCCGACTACGAGCGCTCGATGGTGGCGGCCACGCAAGCGCACCGCCAGTGCCGCGGCTACCTGGCGATGGATCTGATCAAGCCGGCCGGCGCCGGCGCCTGCTATGTGGTGCTGCTGCGCTTTGCCAGCGTGGGCGACGCCAGCGCATGGCTGGTCTCGCCGCAGCGCCGCCAGTTGATCGAGCAAGCCCGCCCCTGGCTGCTGCGCGAAGAACGCTACCAGGTGCACGCCGGGTCCGCGTTCTGGTTCACCCCGGCGGGTGCCGGCGCGCTGCCCAGGCGCTGGAAGCAATGGCTGCTCTCGACCCTGGCGGTGTTTCCGCTGACCACGCTCATTCCCGCCGTGGTGCGCGCGGCGGCGGAGCGGCTGGCCCCGGCCGTGCCCGCGCTGGCGCTTGGTGCGCTGAGCGCCACGCTGGTGTCGGGCGTGATGGTGTACTGGCTGATGCCCCTGTTCTCACGCGTGGCGGCCGGCTGGCTGTCGCGCTGAATGTGCCAATTTTTTTGTTAGTTGATTTTCTAAAGGAAGACATTGCAATGACGTATCAAACTCCCCTGAGCACCAGCGACCGTTTCGAGATCTTCGAACAACTCAATCTGCACCAGCGCTACATCGACAACGATGCGAGCCTGGCATCGGCCCGGACGTACATCGGCCTGTACTGGCCCGAAGCCGAATTTTCGGTGAAGGACATCCGCGAAAATATGTTTCGCGGCGTGGAAGGACTCAAGCAGCTGTACGACTACGCGCACAGCGTGTTTCCGCTGCACCTGATGCGCCATGCCGTGGGCACCTTCGTCATCGAAGGCGGCGATAAGGTCGCCAAGGTGGAATGGAACTGGATCGTCACTTGGAAGGCGGACCAGCAAGGCGTAGTCTCGACCGGCACCTACACCGACCGCTTCGAACAGCGCGACGGCGTCTGGAAGTGCCTCTCGCGCGCCTCGAATGTCGATCCGAACTGGCCGGCCGACCTGTTCCAACCCTGGGTCGACCAGCAGGAAACCGCTTTCAAGGCCTCATGATGAAAAACGTACTCGAACATACCTTGCTGGCGTGCGCCGCCGTGACGGCCACCTTGTCCGCCACCATCGTGCCGGCCCAGGCGGCCGACGATACCACGGTGGTGCTGGTGCATGGCGCCTTTGCCGATGGTTCCAGCTGGGGCAAGGTAATCCCGCTGCTGCAAGCGAAGGGCGTGAAAGTGGTGGCCGTGCAAAACCCCTTGTTCTCGCTGGCCGACGATGTCAGCGCCGCCAAAAAGGTGATCGACGCGCAGCCGGGCAAGGTGGTGCTGGTCGGCCACTCCTGGGGCGGGGCCGTGATTACCCAGGCCGGCGACAGCGACAAGATCAAGGCGCTGGTGTATGTGGCTGCGTTCGCCCCGTCCGAAGGCGAGACCCTCGGCACGGTGGGCAAGGATTATCCGGTGCCGCCGGGCGTGCCCTCGCTCAAGCCCGACGCCGCCGGCTACCTGACCCTGTCCGATGCCTCGTACGCCGCCAACTTCGCCCAGGACATCCCGGCCGCCACCGCCAGGGCGTACGCCGCCACGCAAGGCTTGTTTCCGGCCAAGGCCTTCGACGAAAAGATCACCTACGCGGCCTGGAAGACCAAGCCGAACTACTACATCGTCGCCAGCAACGACCGCATGCTGTCGCCCGACCTGGAACGCGCCTTTGCCAAGAAGCTCAAGGCGGTCACCACCGTGCTGGCCAGCAGCCATGTGCCGATGCTGTCGCAGCCGCAAAAAGTGGCCGACGTCATCCTGGCCGCCGTCAAACGCTGAGCCCACCCCGCCGGCGGCCTGGCGCCGCCGGCCCGCCAGCGCATTCCACCCATTCACGCAACAGGAAACACCCATGTCCATCGCCAACATCCTCTACCGCGCCAGCGTCACCGTCACCGGCGGGCGCGAAGGCCGCGCCGTCTCGGCCGACAATACGCTCAACCTCACCTTGACCACGCCCAGCGAACTGGGCGGCACTGGCGCCCCCGGCTCCAACCCCGAGCAACTGTTCGCCGCAGGCTATTCGGCCTGTTTTCTGGCGGCCTTGAAACTCGTCGGCCGGCGCGACAAAATCACGATGCCGGCCGACTCTTCGATCGAAGGGACGGCCGGCATCGGCCAGGCCGACAACGGCTACGGCCTCGAGATCGAACTGATCATTTCCTTGCCGGGCATGGCGCGCGCCAAGGCGGAGACGCTGATCGCCGCCGCCCACCTGGTCTGTCCGTATTCGCACGCGACGCGCGGCAATATCGACGTGACCCTGACGCTGGCCTGAGCGGACAAGACCATGACTGTCGATTCCCACCTTGTTGATGTTGTCATTCTCGGCGGCGGCTCGGCCGGCGCCGTGCTGGCGGCCCGCCTGTCGGAGCTGCCCCGGTTCAGCGTATTGCTGGTCGAGGCCGGCAGCGCCTTCGATCCGGACGAATATCCTGAGCAAATTTACAGCAGCAACATCATCGCCGCCAACGGCGATGCGCGCTACGAATGGGCTTACCATGCCATCCCGCTGGCCCAGGCGCAGCCGGTGTATGCGCCGCGCGGCAAAGTGCTCGGTGGCAGCTCCGCCATCAACGGCGCCGTCGCCTGCCGCGCCTTGCCCTTCGACTTTGCGCGCTGGACGGCAAAAGGCTTGCGCGGCTGGGGGTACGAAGACGTGCTGCCTTACTACAAAAAAATGGAAAGCGCCCCGCATGGCGAGGAACGCTGGCACGGCCGCAGCGGGCCGCTGCCGATTCATCAAATGTCGATGGAGGGCATCACGCCGGTGCAGCGCGCCATGGTGCAAGCGGCCTGGGCCTTGGGGGCGCGCCGGGTGGACGACTTCAACGATCCCGAAGCGAACAACGGCGCCGGGCCGAACCCGATGAACATCCTCAACGGCGTGCGCGTCAATACCGGCATGGCTTACCTGACCCGGAGCGTGCGTGCCCGCCCGAACCTGGCCATCCTCGATCGCAGCATCGTCGACAAGCTGGTCGTCGAGAATGGACGGGTGGCTTCGGTCTTGCTGGCCGATGGCCGCGAAATACGCGGCAAGGAAGTCATTCTCAGCGCCGGCGCGTATGGTTCCGCCGCGATCTTGCTGCGTTCGGGAATCGGTCCGAAGGCCGACCTCGACGCGCTGGATATTCCAGTGGTCAAGGATGCGCCGGTCGGTACCCATCTGCTCGATCACGCCTTTTTCTGGATGAATTTCAGCGCGAAAGCGGAACTGAAAGGGCAGGAGCACCCGGTGGTTGGTTCCCAGTGGTGGACCAATTCCTCGTATGCGAGTTCGGACCAGGAACTCGACATCGGCATTTCACCGTCGCACCTGCTCGACCCGGCCAGCAGCCCGACCGGCGTGGCGTTTTCGCTCGGCCTGGAACTGATGCATTGCACCTCGCACGGGCGGATCCGCCTCAAGAGCCGCGATCCGCACGAGGCGCCGCTGATCGAACTCAATCATCTGAGCACGGAGGACGACATGCGGCGCATGGTGGAGTGTTTCCGCCTGGCCAGGACGCTGGCGGCCACCGAGCCGCTCAAGAGCATGATCGTGGAGGAACTGTATCCTGGGCCGTCCATCGACGACAGCGAGCAGCAGGTCCGCAGCGCGCTGGCGGCCGGGGTGGGAACCTTGCAGCATCCTTGCGCCAGTGCGCCGATGGGCTTGCCGGACGACCCGCGCGCCGTCGTCGATGAACAGGGGCGCGTGCATGGGGTGGGCGGGCTGCGGATTATCGATGCCTCCATTCTTCCCGAAATTCCGCTCATCAACTTGAATCCGACGTTCATCATGATGGCGGAGAAGTTATCGGATATCATCAAGCAAACCGCCATCCGCGCCTGAGCGGCCAGCTCGCGCGCCGGCGTGGAAGCAATATCGCCGGCGCGGATCGAACAGCTTGAGAACGATGCTTTCGCAGGATTCATTCACCACCATGGCCGCGCATCGATGGCCGTCGAACGGGAGAATATGTGATGAGTGCCAGGGACTTTTTTGTTGTCGATGAAGAGCAAGATGCGCATGCGCGCGAGGCATATGCACCATGGAAAGCGGCAGCCGGCAATGAGGCGGCTGAGCTGAGTGCGCCGCAAGGCAAGGGATTGAGCTACGCTGACCAGTTCGGCAACGAAGAAACCACGCTCCAGTTCCTTGTGAAGCATATTTTGCCGCTTCTCATCATCGCCCTGCTTGTGACGGTGGCGATGGCCACCGGCGACAGCGCAAGCGTGAGCGACATTCCCACGCCTTGCCGGAGGTGACGGATAGTCGTCATCGGCGACCGGGCACATAAAGACGGTCCTTTTGGCGCTGTCAACAGGATGCCGCGCTGGGCACGTTCGCTGTTTGCCCGACGGGCGGGTAAACCAGGCCGACGATCTCGTCGACGATGCCCATGCAGTAATCAACGCCGCTCGCTAACGCACTGGGTATGACCGCGCCAACTTGGTTCGTGCATTTTGGTTATCAGAAATATTCACTGCCGTAGATGCTTCACGCCCAGTAGGGAACGTATTCTGCGAATTTGTTGCCGCTCGTTGTGTCCTTACGTTTTATCCTGTTAGCCTGTACCGCGTCTGCAATCAGATTGGTGATCTGGTTGCGTTGGCGCTCACTTACCTTGAAGCGGGTTCGAAGGGTGGTGTTGGTGAGCGTTTGACTCGACAAGAACTGCAAAACAGCATGTTGGTAGCATGCTTCGATGCGTTCAGCCTGTGTCATATCCGCAAACTGACGGGGTGCGTAGAGCGTTACCTGGAACGCATTCTCCAATGGTGTGAACAAGACTGGTGGCATGCCGAATAACTCGATGGAGGTCACTACTTTCTGAAAGCCAGTTCCTCGTTCTTCGCAGATGCGGTACATGCGAAATTTTGACGCTAACAACTCGTTGCGCGACTCTGGCGTGGTGCCGATCAAACGATCGAGGCGTTTTCCCGGAAGCAGTGTTCCTGGGTTGGTGAAGGTAATTCTGTCATCGTAAATTTCAATTGTTGGTCCAGCGCCGGTTACGTTGAAGTCTTGGTGAATTAAGGCATTCGCAATAAGTTCTCGTAGAGCTATTTCGGGATAGACACTCACCTCTTCGCGAAGCGATTGCTTGATCACTTCGGAATGGGGCAATATGCGCTTCAAGTAGCCAATCAGGCCCTCGAACCCGATTGCGTAGCCTTTGTTTCCGATCATTTCATCGGTCGTATCAACCTTGTTTTTGCCACGGTAGCGAATCACCCTGATACGTTTGCGGCTGAGTGTGTCGAACTGTGCCAGCTCGCGCGCGGCAGTGATGCCGGCGAGGTTCGTCATGTAATATCCGACTCCTTCGGGAACAACCATATTTTCATCGGTTAACCAGCGCATCAGTTCGCTTTCCTCATCTGGTAGCGGGCGTTGTAGTAGCTTGCTGATTGTTGCCAGGTCGATCCGTACAAGAACTTCGCTGGCCGGTAGCATGGATGAGGCGCGTAGCTCTTCCCAGCGTGGCGCGTGGCTATTGAGCATGAGCGAACCAATTTCTGCTCGCGACGCTTTTCTGGTTGTTCCTCCCGAACGTATCCATGTTTCTTCTATGCTTTTTCCTCTCCGGTGTGCTGGTTTGTGAAGGTGCTCTCGAACATATATCAAAAGTATAGGGACGTTATGAAATTCGACAACAGCATGGTCCAGTATGAGGGGAGGTTCAACCGCATCGCGGCCCAAATTGGCGAGCCGCAAAATGATCTCTTCCACTTCCGCCTGGTCGACGCCGACCAATCGCGCGCTGGCATCGACGATACCGTAAGCCAGATAACCACCGTTGGGATAGTTGGCGAAAGCAATAAGATGTTCGGTCAGGCGTTCCTTGTTGTCGGAAACGGCGACTTTCCAGTCCAGTTCGTTCACCTCGTGAGGTACGGGTTCGAGACTGGAGTTTAGTGAGGCAATCCCTTGAGCTATCCAGTGTTTACTCATGTGATTGTAAGTGACTGATTTTAAAGGGGTAAATGACTTCGTCGTTTTTCTGGTGTGATAAGTGGCGCCACATGTACCGCGTATAAACCGATGACCATCAGAATGATGAAGGCGTGAGAGGACTCGCCAGACATCTTACGTCGGACCTATCATTCCTCTTCCTGACTTATATCAATATCGGTGCTTTTAGAGTTGCTCAATCTGAACCGTGTCTGGATCCGCTGCTACAGATGGGATGCTTGCTACAAGCTGGCAATCGCGGCAAATGCGTTGGTCATAACTGGTAAGTCTTGCGCACCTCGTCGATGAGCAAATGGCGCGAACTGCGCTCCCGCTCATGCGGCGCGAACTGGCCGCTGGCGGTGTCGAGCAGGTCGACCGCCAGGGTCAGGCACACCCGGTCGCGCATCGACAGGGCCTGTTCGACGGGTTTGCCGATGATCTCGCGGATGATCGTCGTGGCCAGCTCTTTTGAGGCGATATCTTCCGGCAGCCCGGTCTTGGTGCACACGCCGTAGGTGCCTTCGAGGAAGTGGCGCCACTCCTCGACCAGGTGCTGGTCCAGCCCCGCGCCGAGCTTGGGGTTGTCGCTGCACAGGCCGGCCGCTTTCAGCTGCCCCAGGCGGGCGCGGTAGCGCTCCGCGAACACGCGCAAGGCATCGGCCTCGCCGCCCAGCGACTGAAGAAGTCCGATCCACGAGGCGTAGCCCTTGGCGTAATAGACGAGCTGCTTGTGTTCCTGGTGCGCGCCGAAGAAGGAGTCGCAGTTGACGTCAATGCGCAGCCGGTACGACGCCTGCGGCATCATCGCGCGCTGCTGAAGTGCCGCCAGCTCGCCGGCGTCGATGCCGGATACCGCCAGCAGCTGTTCCTCGGTAAACAATCCATCGCTCAGGTAGTGGATCAGTTCCATGGCCGCTCTCTCGTTGGTCGACAGGGCCTACTATACAAGCTTGTGCGTGCTGCATGGTTCGGCTACCATCGAACCATGAAAGACGGACCCAATATCATCGGCATCGCCGCCCTGATCGGCGATCACGCGCGCGCGGAAGTGCTGACCGCGCTCATGTCGCGCATGGCGCTGACCGCCACCGAGCTGGCCGACATCGCCGGCGTCACCAAGCAGACCATCAGCGCGCACCTGGCCAAACTGGTCGACGCCGGCCTGCTGGCGGTGGAAGCGCAGGGCCGCCACCGCTACTTTCGCCTGGCCGACGACGATGTGGCGCAACTGCTCGAGTCGCTCATGAACGTGGCTTTTCGCACCGGCGCCATCCGCCTGCGTTCGAGCCCGCGCGAGCCGGCCTTGCGCAAGGCGCGCGTGTGCTACGACCACCTGGCCGGCGAACTCGGGGTGCTGGTGTACGAGGGCTTGCTGGCACGCGGTGCTTTCACGCCCGATGCGGCCGGCCTGCGCCTCACCGAAGCCGGCGGCGCCATGATGCAAGCCATCGGCGTCGACCTGGCGGCGGCGGCCGGCACGCGGCGCGCCTTTTGCCGCACCTGCCTTGACTGGAGCGAGCGCCGGCATCACCTGGCCGGCACCCTGGGCGACGCGCTGCTGGCGCGCTTCGAAGAACTGGGCTGGGCCAGGCGCTCGCTCGATTCGCGCGTGGTGGCGTTCAGCGAGGCCGGCGAACAGGCCTTGCGCGCCTGGGTGGATTAGATTAATACCGCCATCATCGGCCCACGCAGGGCGTTGCAGACCATCAGGCCGGTGGCGCGTTCGAACATCGCGCGCGTGACGATGGTTTCTTCGGCATCCCACTGCGCGTCCGCCAGCACCAGCGCGCGCATGATCCCGGGCAGCAGGCCGCAGGCCAGGGCGGGCGTGCGCCAGCGGCCGTCGACCCGTACGAACACATTGCTGCGGCCTCCTTCGGTCAGCTCGCCGCGCTCGTTGAAGAACAGCATATCGAATGCGCCCTGCGCCTCGGCCGCGCGCCAGGCGGCGTCGTAGCGGGTGCGGATGCTGGTTTTGTGGCGCAGGAAGAGTTCGTCGGCGCGCATCGCGTCGGGCGCCAGCAGCACGCGCACCGGTTGCGTCAGCGCCGCCAGCGCGCCGCTTTGCACGCTGAAGGTACCGGACGGGCTGATGGCGAGCCGCATGCGCGAGGGCGCGCCGGGCGCCAGCGCGGCGCAGGCGGCGTCCAGGGCCGCATGGGCGGCGGCGTCATCGAACGGGAAGCCGAAGTAGCGCGCCGATTGCGCCATGCGCGCCAGGTGCCGCGCGCGGTGGCGGCAGCCGTCGGCGCGCGTGGCGTGCAGCGTTTCGAAGACCTGGAAGCGGTTTTCCAGGCCGGTGAGAAAACGCGCCTTGAGCTGGCACTCGGCGTATTCGTCGGCGCAATCGCTGTCGTACACGATGCCGGCGCCGACGCCCATTTCGCCGTGCCGCGTGCCGCCGTGTTCGGATTGCAGCGCCAGGGTGCGGATCGGCACCGACAGGCAAAAGTCGCCGATCGCACCCGCTGTGGCGGGCGGCTCGAACCAGCCGATGGCGCCGGTGTAGACGCCGCGCGCGGCAGGTTCGAGCTCGTGGATGATTTCCATCGCACGCCGTTTGGGCGCGCCGGTGATCGAGCCGCACGGGTACAGCGCCGCGAAGATGTCGGCCAAGGTGGCGCCGGCCCGCAGGCGCGCGCGCACGGTGGACGTCATCTGCAGCACGCTGGCAAAGCGCTGCACGTCGAACAGCGCCGGCACCTCGACGCTGCCGGTGACGGCGACTCTTCCAAGGTCGTTGCGCAGCAGGTCGACGATCATCAGGTTTTCGGCGCGGTTCTTGGGGTCGGCCGCGAGCGCGCCGGCGCGGCGCGCGTTGTCGCTGTCGTCGTCGCTGGCCGGGGCGGTGCCTTTCATCGGGCGGGCGATGAGTTCACCACCTTGATGGCGCACGAACAGTTCGGGCGAGAGCGAGAGCACGGCGCCGCCGTCGGGCAGGGCGATCAGGGCGCCGTAGGGCACCGGCTGGCGCGCGCGCAGGCGTGCGTACAGCGCGTGGGGCGAACCGAAGGCGTCGAAGCGCAGGCGGTAAGTGTAGTTGACCTGGTAGGTGTCGCCGGCGGCGATGTAGTCGTGGATGCGCGCCAGCGCCTCGCTGAAGGCCTTCTGGTCGACGTTGGCGCGCACCTTGGCGATGCCGGCCGGGCTATCGCCGTCGCGCGCTTGCGCGGCCAGCCAGGCCGCCACCTCGCTTGACGTCATGCGGGTGCAGGTATCGAACAGCAGCACTTGCGCCAGCGGGCCGCTGGCAGGGTGCGCATCGATGCCGAGCAGGTGTCCGCCCAGTTCATAAGCGAGCACCGCCACCGCGTGCAGGCCGCGCGCGAGCGCTTCCTGGAGCTGCGCCAGAAGGGGCGGCCAATCGTCTGCCGCGTCGCAGCGCAGGGTGCCCGCGTGGCCCGTGTACAGACGCGAACCAACTGCATGCCCGGCGCCGCCGGTGGCGTCGTCGAGCAGGGCAAAGCAGTGCGCGCTGTTCATCGGTGCAAGGGCGGTCAGGCCGCCAGCAGCAGGGAGATCTGCAGGGCCGTGCCCTCGGTCGGATTGTGGCGGAAGCCGCTCTTGGCGTAGCGGTGCCAGCGTCCGACCACGTAGGCCACCAGCAGGCTGGCGCGCGCGGCGACATCGGCTTCCTGGCCGTGACCCTGGGTCACGGCCAGGCGCAGCGACTGCTTGCAGGCCAGTTCGACCTTGTCGTAGAACTGGTTCATGCGCAGTTGCAGGCGCTCGTCTTCGTTGACCAGGGCGTCGCCGATCAGCACCCGCGTCATGCCGGGATTGTTGGCCGCGAAGCCGAGCAGCATCTGCAGCACGGCGTGGGCCTGGTCGACCCCGCCCTGTTCGTTTTCGGCGATCTGGTTAATCAGGCCGAAGACGCTCGATTCGATGAAGTCGATCAGGCCTTCGAACATCTGCGCCTTGCTGGCGAAGTGGCGGTACAGCGCCGCTTCGGATACGTCCAGCCGTGCTGCCAGTGCCGCCGTGGTGATTTTCTCGCCTTTGGGCTGCTCCAGCATGGAGGCCAGGGCCTGGAGGATTTGCAGCTTGCGCTGGCCCGGCTTGGTGCTTGCCATGTGTTCTCGATGAGGTGGGTTGTCGTTGTCAGCGCAGCCGATTCATGCATCTCGGCAACTGAAGCACGGATTTTACTTTGACATCGACATAAGCGGGGCGTTTTAACTTTTTTGGCAACGGCGCAACACCGATCGGGTCGGCCATGCGCAGATATTGGGTGACCCATGCGGTGCGCATGCCGACCTGTTTGGCGGTGCGCAGGTTGGCCAGGGTGTCTTCGACCAGGATGCAGCGTTGCGCGGCCACGCCGTGCTTGCGCAGCAGGCGGCGCAGCATCAGCTTGGACGGCTTGGGGCGCAGCTGGCCGTGCACGTGCATGTTTTCGATGGCGATGTGGTGGCTGAAGTGGCGCCGCAATCCCAGATGGCGCATGACGTCGGTCGAGTAGCGCGTTGGCGCGTTGGTCAGCAAGATTTTCCGCCCCGGCAGGCGCCTGAGCAGGCGCGCCAGGCCGCGTTCGTAGCGGATCATGCCTTCCAGCCGTTCGATGTTGTGGGTCTCGTGCAGGAAGTCGGCGGCGCTGACCTGGTGGTGCTTGATCATCCCGAGCAGGGTGGCGCCGTAGCGTGTCCAGTAGGCGAGGCGGGCCGCGTTGACCACATCCGCGCTGGCGGGCGTGACGCCGTCGCCCAGCACGCGCGCGATGTACACGTTCATGTTGGCGGTGATGGTGGGGAAAATCGCGTGCGAGGCGTTGTGCAGCGTATTGTCGAGATCGAACAACCAGAGCGGGGCGGAGCGGGTAAGATTGGGCACAAGAGACCTGACTAAAAACGCGAAACAACAAGGAAAAAACGCATGAGACGTCCAATTATAGTGGTGTTCCTCAGCCTTCTGATGCTGGCCCTGCCATCGGCCTGGGGCGCCGAGCGCGGCGCGCTGTTCAAGGTGAGCGGCAGCGGCCACACGATGTACCTGTTCGGCACCATGCACGTGGGCTTGCCCGAGTTCTATCCCCTGGAGCCGCGCATCGCCACGGCCATCCAGAACGCCTCGGCGCTGGCGCTGGAGGTCGACCTGTTGCAGGACCCGGCCAAGCTGGGCGCGGCGATGCAGGCGCATGCCATGCTCGCGCCCGGCAAACCGGGTTTCCAGGACCGCTCGCCGGCGTTTCGCAAGCGCGTCGAGCAAGCCTTGAAAAAGGCGAAGATCGATCCGGCCGCGGTGGCGCGCTTCAAGCCATGGCTGGTGGCCACCACCCTCACCCTGGCCGAGTACGCGTCGGAAGGTTACCAGGCCGAACTGGCGGTCGATATCAAGCTGGCGCAGATGGCGCGCGCCAGCAAGGTGCCGGTGATCGAGCTCGAATCGATCAGCGCCCAGTTCGCCATGTTCGACCGCCTGGGCGAGCAAGAGCAGTGGACATTCCTGGAAGAGAGCGTCGATATGATGGAGTCCGGCAAGCAGCGCGCGGAAATGCGCCAGATTGTCGATGCCTGGGGCTCGGCCGACAAGGCTGCGCTCGATGCGGTGGCTGCCAAGGTCGAAGGCGACAACAGCGTGTCGGGCAAGTTCATGCAAAAAGTGCTGTTGGAAGAACGCAACGGACCATTGGCCGAGAAGCTGGCCGCCTTGCTGGCCAAGCAGGACAAGAGCGTGGCGGCGATCGGCGTGTTGCATTTGGTCGGCAAGCACAGCGTGCCGGCATTGCTGGGCGCAAAAGGGCTGACGGTCGAGCGGGTGTACTGAAGGGGGAGGGTGCTGCGGGAGGAATGGTGCCCTTTACGTGGATTGAACACGTGGCCTCTCCCTTACCAAGGGAGTGCTCTACCACTGAGCTAAAAGGGCGGTACTGGTGGGGACCTCGCCAAACCTGTTGCGGTTTTGCGAGGTCCCCGTGGCGGCTGATGCCGCCACAAATTATTTAGTGCGACCGGATCATAGTGCCAAAAGCCTGTTCGGTCAAGACCTCGAGCAGCAAAGAGTGCTCGATTCGCCCGTCGATGATGTGAACCGTGTTCACGCCCGACTTGGCCGCGTCCAGCGCCGATGAAATTTTAGGCAGCATGCCGCCGGAAATGGTGCCATCGGCGAACATTTCGTCGATCTCGCGGGCCGACAAATCGGTCACGAGCTTGCCTTTTTTATCTTGCACGCCGGCGATGTTGGTCATCATGATCAACTTTTCGGCTTTCAGGATTTCCGCGATCTTGCCGGCGACGACGTCGGCATTGATGTTGTAGGCCTGGCCATCCTGACCGAAACCGATCGGCGAGATGATCGGGATGAAGGCATCGTCCTGCAGCGCCTTGACCACGGCGGGGTTGATGGCGTCGATTTCGCCGACAAAGCCGATGTCGAGGAACTGGCCCGGGTTTTCCTTGTCGGGCATGGCCATCTTGCGCGCGCGGATCAGGCCGCCATCTTTGCCGGTCAGGCCGACAGCCTGGCCCCCGTAATGGTTAATCAGCATCACGATGTCTTGCTGGACTTCGCCGCCGAGCACCCATTCGACCACTTCCATGGTTTCTTCGTCGGTGATGCGCATGCCTTGCACGAAGGTGCCTTGCTTGCCGATTTTTTTCAGGGCGTTGTCGATCTGGGGACCGCCGCCGTGCACCACGACCGGGTTCATGCCGACCAGCTTGAGCAGGATGACGTCGCGCGCGAAGCCGTGCTTGAGGCGTTCGTCGGTCATCGCATTGCCGCCGTATTTGATGACAATGGTCTTGCCATGGAAATTGCGGATATACGGCAGTGCCTCGGCCAGGATCTGCGCCTTGATCTGCGGAGAAACCGCGGTCAGGTCGTCTTGATGGTCGGTCTTCAGTGTGGGCAAAGGAGCGGTCATGGCGGGTCCGGAAATGAAATTTTGCGAGATTTTACAGTCAACAGGGAGAAGCTTGTGGGCATTATAGGGCTATCTTGTTGTATTTTCATTTTTGATCCGTTAGGCTGGGCTTAAATGCATCTCCACGGCGCCGTGCTTCTCTTTTGTGACAGGGTGGCAGCGCATCAATTAATCAGGAAACACGCCCATGAATGGCATCGCCCGCATTTGCCTTTTCCCATTTTGGATCAGCTCGCCATGAGTACCTGCAGCCGCTGTGGGGCGCAGTTCGGCTGCGCCATGGCCGACGGCACGGCGGGGCCGTGCTGGTGTACGGAGTTACCGCCGGTGGTGGCGGTGCCGGAGGCGGACGGCGCGGCGGCTTGCTGGTGCCCGGCTTGCCTGAAGAAGCACATCGAGGCGCAAAAAAATTCCCCGTCCGAGGCTGTGGGCGACTGAGCGGCCGCGCATAGCGCATGCACGGTTGTATTGATAAACTTTCTATCCGATCGAACAGGATGTCCCATGTACTACGACCTGGCTGCCAGCATCGTCCGTCTGCCGCAAAACAAGTCCGCGATCGACCTGTTAACCCAGCATGAGTTTGTTTGGGCCGAATACGGGGAAGAATTAGCGCAGTGGGCCACCATTGCGAGCAATACCCCCGGCCTGGAACCGGTGAGCGCGCGCGTCAGTGGCGGCAAAACCAGGTACACCTATAAAGGCAAGAGCGTCGTCGTGCCGCTCGAGGAGAGCCGGAACGACAATCTGATTTCGGTCTACACCTTGAGCCAGCTGGTCAGGGAAGATGCGGAATTGCGCATGTGCACCGATACCACTGGCAATAGCGAACAAGCCTTTCTTGTGCTGCCCCCGGCGCAGTGGATGCGCTTGGAAGACGAGTGCGGCACGGAGGCGGTGCGTTTCCGTTTTTTCGCGCTTCCGCCAAGCTTGAAGGCGTTTTTCGCACAGGCTTTTGTTGCTGAGAACCTGCACATGTACGATCAAGACTGAGCGGGCGTTAGTCTCCTTGCGGCGGAATGATTGGCGTGGAAACCGGTTCTCTGAACGCCGGGTTGGGTATGGTTTGAATACCGACCGCTTTTTCCGTGCTCGCAGTTCTTTCTCGCACTGCTTCCCTGATAAATTGCGCTGCAAGACGGCCGCCGCGTTGTTTTAAACAGAGAATGTTTTCAGGTAGCATTTGCACTTCTATGAATGCTTCCGCTTCCGACTGACCGGGCTGGCGCGAGTGGGCGGCATGGAATTGCGTACGCCATTCCATCTTGCTGCGCTGATAGGCGGCGTATGCCAATGCACCGGAAACGTCATCCGGGCCGGAAAGAAATTTTGAGTAGACAGATTCCATTTTCTACTCGCTGGCCAATGCTGCACTTGCTGCCGCTGATGCTTTTCTCAGGTCATCGTCCGAAAATTCCATTTCCTCAATAATTTGCTCGATTCGAGGCGAGAGTGGGGGGATGAGCGGGACTTTGCACGACAAGCGCTCTTGAATGCGTTGTATTTCCTCGTCGGAAAATGACATTGTGACTATGAACATGGCAAACCTCCGAAGCGATTGATTCGGTCTTCCGTACCCACGTTACTCAGGTAGTTTTTACTCACATGACGAGACAGGGATAGGCTGAAAAACTGTACAAGTAGTAGACCACGGCGAGCATGTTCAAGTTCCCGGTTCACCCCAGCGCACAATTGACGTGGGTCGAACGTGGCCCCGGTTTATCTGCTTAACATTGTGGCAGCAACAAGGAGCTGATGATGGCTGGTTTGTATGACGAGGATGTGCTTGCCTGGTCGATCGCACAGGCGGCGTTGCTGCGCGAGCGCCGCTGGTCGGCGCTCGATATTGAGAACCTTGCCGAGGAGATCGAGGACGTGGGTCATAGCGTGCGGCGCGAACTGGGCAGTCGAATGGCGGTGTTGATCGCCCACCTGCTCAAGTGGCAGTTTCAGCCGCAATTACGCAGCAGAAGCTGGCGCGCAACGATCGACGTGCAGCGGACCACCATCACCCGCAAGCTCGGTAAGGTCCCAAGTCTCAAAAGCGCGCTTTCCGATGATGACTGGATGCAGGAGGTATGGGAAGACGCGCTTGTCATTGCCATTAAGGATACCGGGCTAGAGGATTTTCCGGACATGCCCATATGGTCCAGTGCGCAGGTATTGGACCCGGCGTTTCTGCCAGCGTAAGCAAATAATTACCCCGCCCTCATCGCCCGATAGCTTCCAACGCGTGTCCGCACGGCTAGCAAACCACAATCGCCGTCTTGTGCTCGATGCTCAGCCGAGCTGCTTCATAAAGCGCACGCCAAAGGCTGCAGCGTCACATGTGGCAGGTATGTCCAAATGGCGCATGCGCCCCCGTTTTTTCTGCATAGCGTCGCCTTAAGCGCCACTATCTTGTCGGGCAGCAGCCATTTTCAGCCGCGCCGGGCTCGCTTGGCTTACCATACGGAGACTGGTTCGGCTTTGAACAGGAGTGGTCAATGGCAGATTTGTACGACACCGACGTGGTGGCCTGGGCTTACCAACAGGCTGCCTTATTGCGGGCGCGGCAGTGGTCGGCGCTCGACCTGGAGAACATCGCCGAAGAAATCGAAGGCGTTGCCAAGGCCGAAAAACGCGAGCTGGGACGCCGCATGTCGGCCTTGTTTGCGCAATTACTCGAATGGCATACGCAGCCCGACCGGCGCAATACGGCCTTGTTGCGCAGCATCGGCGACCAGCGCATGAGCATTGCGCGCGTCTTGCGCAAAATGCCCAGTCTGCAGTCGGCCCTGGTCGATGTCGAATGGCTCGACGATGCATGGAAGGATGCCCTGGGCATCGCCGCCGGACAGATGGCACTCGAGGGACTCCCGCGCAGGAGCACCTGGACCTTGGTCCAGGTGCTCAACGAGAATTTTCTGCCCGATTAAGCTGGCCGGACCGGTTTTTGCCTCATCAATCAGGTGGCGCGGCAGCGTCGACCCGGCAGTCGCCGGATCGGCGCAGGCACAATACCCGTGAACAACGCAGCCTTAGCGCTTGGTCTGGAAAAACCGCATCATTTCACGGCTGGCATCCGGCCCCTTGCCATCGGTATAGCTGCCGCGTGCGCTGCCGCCGGACCAGGCGTGACCGGCGCCATGGATCAGCCACTGCTCCGCCTGCGGCGTGCCATCGACTGCCTGGTGCACGGTGCGCGTGTAGGCGTGGCCGTCCGGTACCCGGCCCGGCTCGATAATCTCCTGCATCACGTTGTGCGCGCCGCGCTTGATCAGCTCGTCGCCATTGACCGGATGCACGGTCGTATCCTTGTCGCCATGGAAGACGATGATGGGAATCGACTTGCCGCTGGCGCGCTGCGGCCCGAAATTGCCCTTCATGGCGGCCAGCGCCGATGGCAAGTCGTGCGCCGAGGCGAACGGCAGGCCGGAGTGCACGCCCACCGCCGCATACAGTTCCGGATACAAGGTGCCCATGATGGTCGCCATCGCCCCGCCGGCGGACAGCCCGGCCACATACACCTGGCTGGCGTCGACCGCATGGTTGTGCATGATGGTTTCGGTAATGCCGGCAATAATCGATGGCTCGCCCTGGCCGTGCTGTTGATCGACCGCATTGAACCAGTTCCAGCAGCGCGAGGAATTGGCCTGCATCGATTGCGCCGGGTACACGACCAGGCACTGCATTTCCTCGGCCAGCACATTCATCTGCGTGCCGGTGGCGAAGTCGTCCGGGTCCTGCGTACAGCCGTGCAACATGACCACCAGCGGCATCGGCTGGCCAGTGTAGCTGCTCGGCACGTACAATTTATAGGTCCGGGTGCCGGCCGCATTCGTGAAGCTGCCGTCGGTAAATTTGCCGGGCAGCGCCTCGGCCGGGCTGGACGCGCCGCCGCCCTGCATGCCATTCATGCCGTTCATCCCATTCATGCCGGAGATGTCGAAATTGGGCATCTTGAAGGCGGCATGGCCGTTCGCGCCGGCACGATCGAGCTTGGCGAGCAGGTCGGGCATCAGGTTGTTGAAGGCTTCGGTCGCATCTTGCACCACGCTTTTGACGTATTGCTCGTGGCTTGAGGCGCCCGGCGCGTGCGGCTGCGACGCCGGCTGTGGTTGCGGGCCGGGCGGCGCGCTGCCCGCACGCGCCTGGCTGAAACCCTGCGCGCCATGGAGCGAAGGCATCGGCGGCGTGATCTCGCGTGCTCCCGATGGCGCCTGCGGCGGATGGGCGGCGCCGCCTTTGTGGGGCGTCAGCACCTTGAGCGCCTCCTGAATGACCTGGGTGGCGGATTTTGGCCCCTGGCCCATCAGGGTCTTGGTTGCCGCCCGCATGTTGGCGAACAGTTTGTCATTGAGTTTCATTGGCTTTTTCCTTATATAAGCGCATCAGAGGATGCGGCCCGCCAGTGCTGTCTTGATCACGCTGCTTGCATGCAGGGCTCCAAGTACAAAAATAGATTCGATGGTTGCCAGCGCCAGCTCTACCGAGACGTCGCTGGCGATGCTTGCCATGCCCAGTACCTGGATCTGCAACCGTTCGCCCGCCGCCAGCGCCGCTTCGAGGTCGGCCCTGGAATAGTGATGCATTCCCAGCACCAGGCTCTTGCGCGCCACCGTTTGCCGGACCACTTCGGCATGGGTATTGAGCTGATTGCGGATCGCCGTGCGTATCAGGTCGGTCCGGTTCGAATAAAAGCCTTCACTGACCAGGAGGTCGATCTGGCCCAGATCGATCAAGCCCAGGTTGATGGTGATTTTTTCCGATTCAGCAGGTTTCAGTTTCAGGTCGCGGGCGTTCATATGTCTCCAATATCATCTGCGTGGCATCCGTACGCCATCTGTATGGATGGTAGTCTACCCCTGTGAGCTTCTCCGTCAAGCGCGATTCGTCTGAATGCGATAATGACGTTTTTATGTATCAATCCCGTCACAGCGGAGAAGCGATGGCAAACATTACAGGAATCGACCACGTGCAGGTCGCCATGCCGGTCGGCGCCGAAGACGCCGCGCGCGCCTTCTACAACGGGGTGCTCGGCTTGCCCGAAGTGCCCAAGCCGGCCCACCTGGCCGTGCGCGGCGGCGCCTGGTTCCAGTGCGGCAGCGCCCAGTTGCACTTGGGGGCCGACAGCGCCTTCCAGCCCGCCAAAAAAGTGCACCCGGCCCTGATCGTCGCCGGTTTCGATGAGTTCGTCGGTGCGTTGAGGGGTGCTGGCGTCGATGTCCAGGTAGAAGAGATGGTCGCCGGACTGCAACGCGCCACCGTAAACGATCCTTTCGGAAACAAAGTCGAGCTCATCGAGCAACGTTAAAAGAAGGCATAATCCGCACATGAGTCCCGACCTGCAAGCCGGCTTCCGCTTCGAGTGGAGCTACACCGTGCCTGCGCGCGCCAGCGTGCCGCAGCTGTACCACGACACCGGTTTCTGTCTCGACATGCCCGACGTGCTGGCCACCGGTTACCTGGTCGGTATGATGGAACTGGCCTGCGTGCACGGCGTCATGCCGTTCATGGACTGGCCGCGCGAGCAAAGCCTGGGCACGATGGTGCATTTTTCGCATTTTGCCCCGACTCCGCCCGGTATGACATTGCTGATCAAGGGCGAGGTGCTGGAAGTCGACGGCCGCCGCCTGCTGTTTAGCGTGCAAGCATGGGACGGCGTCGAGCGCATCTGCGAAGGCACCCACGAACGCCATGTGATCGACCCGGTGCGTTTCAACGCCAAGGTTGCCGCCAAGGCGGCCGCCGCGCTCAACCTCGTGGGGGCCGCATGAATCCCGAACTGCAGACGCCGGTGCCGTCCCCCTGCATCAGCCTGTGCGAGATGGCGCCCGACACCGCGTCCGGCAAGGGCCTGTGCCGCGGCTGCCTGCGCACCCTCGATGAAATCGTCGCCTGGGGTACTGCCCCGGATGAGTACAAACGCGCGGTCTGGGCCGAAATCCGCCGCCGCGAATCCGAACTGGACTTCGACTAAATGAATTTTTACACCCCGCAGCAAGCGGTTACCGGCCCGGCCTACGGGACCGGCTTCAAGGTCTTCGCCACCATCGTCACCGTGGTGCTGCTGGTGTACGCCGCCAGCGTCGCCTGGCGTTTTCCGCTGCCCTCGTTCGGCATGGGCGTCAAGGCGCTGCTGCTGGGCGCCATCATCATGCTGGGCGTCAGTTATTACTGGTTCCTGCGCGCCACCACCACGGTGGACGCCACCGGCATCCGCCAGACCTGGCTGTACGACAAGCACGTCGAATGGCGCGACGTGCGCGGCGCCAAGATGATCGGCATTCCTTACTTTTCCTGGCTGTTCCCGCCGCGCATGGTTGTGCGCACCGGCAATTCCTTCACCACCTTCAATGGCGGCTCGCAAGCCGTCCTGATCGAGTTCGCCAAGATCTCGCTCGCGTTTCAAATGAAAAAATGAGTTACCCATGAGTGCAATGTTAAATCCTGACCCGGCGCGCTTGCCGGCGTCGATGCAGGTGTTCGAACGCGGCTGGCTGTCATCGAACAATGTGCTGTTTACCGGGGCCGGCGAGGCCACCCTGATCGACAGCGGCTACAAGACCCACGTGCCGCAGACGCTGGCGCTGGTCGGCCATGCGCTCGGTGAGCGGCCTTTGGTGCGCGTCATCAATACCCACCTGCATTCGGATCATTGCGGCGGCAACGCGGCCCTGACGGCGCGCTACGGCTGCCGCATCGGCATTCCCGTGGCCGAGGCCGCCAATGTCGCGGCCTGGGACGAGCACGCGCTCAGTTTCAAGGCCACCGGCCAGCAGTGCGATCGCTTCAAGGCCGACTTTACCGTCTCGCCCGGCGACGAACTGGAACTGGGCGGCAAAGTGTGGCAAGCGCTGGGCGCGCCCGGGCACCATCCGCATTCGCTGATTTTCTTTTGCCCTAGCGAAGGCATCGTCATCTCGGCCGACGCCTTGTGGCGCAACGGTTTCGGCGTGATTTTTCCCGAGCTCGACGGTGAATCGGGCTTCCAGGAGGCACGCGCCACGCTGGAACTGATCGACAGCCTCGACGCCCGTCTCGTCATTCCCGGCCACGGCGCCATGTTCACCGACGTCCAGCCGGCGCTCAAACGGGCGTTCACGCGCCTGACTTTCCTCGAAGCCGATCCGCTGAGGAATTCCGAGAACGCGGTCAAGGTCATCCTCAAATTCCTGCTGCTCGAGCGCCAGCGCATCAGCCTGGCGGACGTGGCGGCCATGTTCGCCACCATTCCCGTGCTGGAAGGCGCGCGCCGGCGTCATCTGCAACGTTTCGAGACATCCATCCAGATGGCCGACTGGGCCGTGCAATCGCTGGTGCGGGCCGGCGCAGCCAAGCGCGATGGCGAAGAACTGGTCAACAGCGACCTGTAAACACATTCCTGCCGAGTTTTCAAGCACGGTCGTACTTTTTTCGAACTATAATGGGTGAGAATTTGCTTCCATCCACTTTTTTCGATTGCGAGACCGACATGGCATTGCCCGCCGCGCTGCAAAACCTCACCCTTCCCGTCATTGGATCGCCGATGTTCATCGCCAGCGGACCCGCGCTGGTGGCGGCGCAGTGCAAGGCGGGGATCGTCGGTTCCTTCCCCGCGCTCAACGCCCGTCCAGCCGAGCTGCTCGACACCTGGCTGACCGATCTCAAGCAAGAGCTGGCCGATTACCAGGCCGCCAATCCGGGCGCCAGGGTGGGGCCGATCGCGGTCAACCAGATCGTGCACCAGTCCAACGACCGCCTGGAACACGACGTGGCGATGTGCGTTAAGCATGAGGTGCCGATCATCATCTCCTCGCTGCGCGCGCCGCCGAAAGAGATGCTCGACGCCATCCACAGCTACGGCGGGATTGTGCTGCACGATGTTGTGTCGATCCGGCATGCCGAAAAGGCGCTGGAAGCGGGTGTGGATGGCTTGATCCTGGTCGCCGCTGGCGCTGGCGGACACGCGGGGCCGTTGTCGCCGTTCGCGCTGGTGGGTGAAGTGCGCAAGTTCTTCAACGGTCCGGTGGCTTTGTCGGGTTCGATCGCCACGGGCGACGCGATTCTGGCGGCGCAGGCGATGGGCGCCGATTTTGCGTATATCGGTTCGCGCTGGCTGGCGACCAAGGAATCGAACGTGACCGATGCGTATCGGGATGCGATTGTGGAATCGGCGGCGGCCGATATTGTGTACACGAATCTGTTCACCGGCGTGCACGGGAACTATTTGAAAAAATCGATCATCAACGCCGGGCTTGATCCGGATGCCCTGCCGGAATCGGACAAGTCGAAGATGAGCTTCGGTTCGGGCAGCGCCAAGGCCTGGCGCGACATCTGGGGCGCAGGGCAGGGCGTGGGGATGATGAATGATGTGCCGACGGTGGCCGAGATGGTGGCGCGCCTGAAGCAGGAATACGATGCGGCGCGGGCGCGGCTGGCGCTGTAAGCGCCCCGTCGTCCCGCGCAGGACAACCAAGCTAAAGACCGTCGTTCCCGCGCAGGCGGGAACCCAATTTCGTTCCGTAGACGTTGGCGGCTCTACGAACTTGGATCCCCGCCTTCGCGGGGACGACGGTCTAGAAGTTAGCAGTCGCCGGGGGCTATTACTGCAGCTTCACCTTCCAGTTATCCTGCACGCACTTGACGTAGTTATCGGCAATCAACGCGCTGTACGGGGTCTGGTAACTCACCAGCTGGCATTGATTCTGCCCACCCTCATTCCAGTTCTTTTCCCAGTAGATGTTGTACGACGCCGAACTCGACGGTCCAAACCGCTGCATCGTTGCGCACGATAACTGCTCGGCCCCCACATTCCACCCCAACTCGCCCGCAAACTGCTTGTAATAGTTGATGCGGTTCTGCGCCGCCGCTTTCTCGGTCCCTTGTCCGCACTCGGCATTGATGATCATGATCGTCGTGGCGAAGTTGTTCCCCGCCCCGGCCGCGCGATCGGCCGCGTTCGGCACCCATGTCCCGTCGATCACATGCAGCATCGATGGCTTGGGCGGCTGCGGATACACAAAGAAGAACGTCGCCGACGCCAGGTTCAGCCAGGTCGACGCCACCCGGTCCGGATCGCGCAGCAGAACCGATTGATCGCCGCCGAACATGATCTGCGAGAACGGCCCGTAGTTGTAGTTGTACGATAGCTGCTTGGCCCCGCGTCCGAAATATTTCTTGAAGCTGCCGTCCGCATTTTTCCCGCAGGTCCAGACCGCATTGAACACCGGATCGGCGCACTCGGCGTTGTAGCCGCAGCCGGTGCCGGTTTCGTCGCAGCCCAGTTCGCGCAGGTACTTCAAGCCCTGGCGCCACTCGGGAATCGTGCTGCTCGCGTTGTGCTCGCCGGTTTCTTGCGCGAAGTGCGCGAACATGGTCGCCAGCGTGTGTCGGCAGATGCCGTCGGCATCGCGCCCGTCGCTGTAGTCGTCGCACAGGGCCGGAAACTTGGCCACCGCCTGCAGGAAACGCTGATACGTATAGCTCGGCTCGCGCACCGCGAAGAAATGGTCCCATTTGGTCGCCGGCAGCAGCCGCTCGACACGCTTGACGTTGATTGGATTGGCGCTGCGTCCCGGCACGACTTGCTCGACGCCCGCGTTGTCCAGCGTGCGGATCGATGCCTTGACGGTGCGGAAGAAGGCGTTGTCGGTGAGCTGCGCTTCACGGGCTTCGGCTTGCGCCTTGGTCGGCACGCCACCCGGCGTCGGCGTAGGAGTCGGTGTTGGTGTCGGTGTCGGTGTCGGTGTTGGTGTCGGTGTCGGTGTTGGCGTCGGAGTTGGAGTTGGAGTTGGCGTCGGCGTTCCCGTTATCGCCTCCCACGGCCCCCATTGTTCCGTTCCCGGCACGTTCCCCTGCGTCCACCACTTCGCCTTGTAGAACTTGTTCTGGTAGCTCGCGCATTGCCCTGCGGTATAGACCATGCCTGCGTTCCACGGCGGGCACATCGGACTCACGTCGAGCGTGGTCATCGACCGGCTTGCGCTCTGCGTCCCGACTGATTCGCCGCCCTTGCCATCGCTGCCGCCGCAAGCGGCCAGCATGCCCGCCAGCAGTCCCATCGCCAGCGTCGATAATTGTTGTTTCATATTTGTACTCCAGCAAGTTGGATATCGGGCAAAAAAACCCGGAAACGCGCCTTGGCGTTCCCGGGTTCCATGCCCTGCAAGGTCAAGCGATGCTTACGGCAGCGCGACCGGCAGTTCCGGATACTCGTCCGCCAGCGCATAGCGCTTGCCGCCGACCGTGATCACGTAGGCCGATGGCCCCGAAATCGGCAACTGGTAGTTGAGCGTGAGCGACACCGACGCGCCCGGCGCCAGCGCTTGCCATGCCGGAATCGTGAACTGCGCGCGGTTGAAGTTGGCCTTGAAGCCGCCAATATTGTTCGGCCCGTTGTACCCCGCCGCTATCACTTTCAGCCCATACCCCGACTGGTCGCTCATGTTGGCCGGCGCCGCCACCGGATACGAAAACTCCACCACGCTGCCGCCCGGAATCGTGGTGGCCGACTTGTTGGTCACCGTCATCACCGGATTGATCGGGAAGTTGCTGTCGCCCATTTTCCAGCCACCCAGCTCGATGCTTACTTTGGCGCTGCTGGCCGGCATTGCCGTTTCAGCGCGCTTGTTGCCGTACGGCCCGGCCGCCTTGAAGGTGTTGAAGGTGTTGGTGGTCAGGGTGTTGCCCATCACATACTGGCCCTTGCCGCCGTTCTTGCTGGCATCCCACGCGTAGTCGCCCGCCATCTCCCAGATCATGATGCCGCCGACGTTGTTGTCGACGATGTAGCGCGCCTTGGCATCCATCGATTGCGCCGTCTCGGTCGAGAGGAACACTTTGGTGGTCGGGTTCCACAGCCACGGCGCGGCCATGGTGGCGCTGTAGTTCGGCTGGTAAGTGCCGCGCAGGGTCTTGTCGGTCACCTTGTAGGCGTCCAGGTAGTCCGGCAGGATGGCTTTTTCCAGGTTCAGCGCATGCCACAGCGGATTGCCGCCGCCGGGAATGGCCTGGCCGTTGACGTCGAGGTCGTGCCACAGATTGTCGATGCCGACCGCGCCTTCGCCGCAGGTTTTGACGCCGGCGCAGGTCACGGTCGAAGTGACCTGCGCGGTGGTGCCCCACAGGCCGTTGGTGCCGCCGTTCACGTTCCTCCAGCCGCGCGTGTAGTACGGCACGCCCAGGTTGATGCGCCCGGCTTGCAGCGCGCCACGGTAGTAGCGGTACGACCAGTCTACGTTCAGGTAGCCGATGTTGGCGAACTGGTAGGCGTTGCCGGCGCGCAGTTCGGCGTCGTTGCCGTCATCGAACAGGGCTGCGTTGGGACCGACGTACTGGTTCCAGCCGCCGTGCAGGTCGTAGCTCATCAGGCTGGCGTAGTCGAGGTACTTCAGGCCCGACAGGTTTTCTTCGCCGCGCAAGATCCAGGCCGAGGCCGAACCGGCGATGGTCAGCATGTAGTATTTCTTGTCGGCCACCGCTGCCGTGTCGAGCTTGGTGCGCACCCTTTCGAGCAGTACGTTGTAGCTCTTCATCAGACCGGCCAGGCGTGGTTTCGACAGGCCGAAGTCGAGCGGATTGCCGGCCTCGTTGTTGGTGGTCGGGTGCTCGTAGTCGATGTCGATGCCGTCGAAGAAGCGGTACTGGCGCAGGAACGCCACCATCGAGTCGGCCAGGGTGTCGATCCCGGCGCTGTTGAGCGAGCCGTCGGCGTTGGTGGTGGCCGTGTAGAAGCCGCCGCTGCCCGCCCAGCCGCCCACCGACAGCATGATTTTCACGTCCGGATGCTTACGCTTGTATTGCGCCAGCAGGTTGAAGTGGCCTTTGTAGGGCAGGCTCGGGTCCATCGTGGCGGCCGGGTTCTCGGGCCAGGTGAGGCCGGTGTCCGGGTTGCTCGCGCCGCTGCCCAGCAAGAGCTTGGACGTGGCGGGGTCGACCGCGGCGAAGGCGTAGTTGACGTGGGTGATCTTGTCCCACGGGATGTTGTTGACGAGGTAGGAAGGCGTGCCATCCTTGCCCGTGCGCCAGCTGGTGAAATAGCCGACGATGCGGCGATTGAGCCCGTGCGCGAGCACTTCGCGGCCGTTGGCGTCGTACACGCCGCAGTACGGCACGTTGGGGACTTTGGAAGTGAGGCCGTCGGGGCGGCAGGCGACCGTGGGCGTTGGTGTTGGCGTTGGTGTCGGCGTTGGCGTCGGCGTGGGTGTTGGAGTAGGCGTCGGCGTCGGTGTCGGAGTTGGAGTCGGCGTCGGTGTCGGAGTCGGCGTTGGCGTCGGAGTCGGAGTCGGAGTCGGCGTTGGCGTCGGTGTCGTCGACAGCGCCCACGGTCCCCATTCCTCGGCGCCGGGCACGTTGTTCTGTGTCCACCACTTCGCCGTGTAGGTTTTGCCCAGGTGGCTGACGCAGGCGCCAACCGTGTAAACCTGGGTGGCGGACCATGCGCTGCACACCACCACTTGGGCCAGTTGGCGCTTCGACTCGCCCCCCTGGCCTTGAACGGCGTCAGGACCGCTAGCGCCTCCGCACGCTACCAGGGCGCTGCCGAGAAGGGCGCCCATCAAACGATTGATCGTCATTATTGTTATCTCCGTGATTCATTGTGTTCCCCCCTCAGAAATCATGATTGGGGGGATAGTTAGTGTAGAAGTCATTCGGCCATCGGAAATTGGTCGTCGACAGCGTCACCGAAATATCGAGCCCTTCCACGTAATGCCACCAGCCGACCGGCAGGAACAGGATCTCGCCCGGTTCCAGCACGCATTCGAGCACCTGCACCTCGGCCATGGCGGGAAAGCGCGCCAGGTCGATGTTGCGGGCGTCCACCTCGGTAAAGCAGTGCCGGTGGTTGTAGACCCTTGGCGTGTCCGACGGCGCCATCAGCTTGATCTTCTTGCGCCCGATGATCTGGGCCATGAAGTTATTGGTCAGGTCGTGGTGGAACGGGGTCACCGTGCCGGCCGGGCCGAACCAGAAAAAGCCGCGCCGCCCCGGATCGTCATCGAGGTACTCGGGCAGGGTGCCTACGTCCTCGAACAATTCCTTCAACGCTACACTGTTGAGCGAGTCGTTGTTGGCGGTCATGTAGAAGTCATTGGTGCGTCCGCTGGTGCGGACCATCTCTACGTACTCGCCGAAAGGCATCTTGCGCTTGTGGGCGATACTGTTGAGCTCGTATTGGGGATCGGCTTCGCGTCCGAACTGCACCTCGACCACGCGTTCGCCGAAGCGCTGCGCAAAATAGTCCAGGTTCCATTTCTGGCGTGCCGGGAAATGCTCCAGCATGCCGGTGATGATCACCGGCCGGTTGGTGCGGTAATACTGTTGCAGGAAGTCCTCGCCGGAGAGCTTCTCCCGTCGTTCAATCCCCTCGTCGTACAGCCGGTTCAATTGCGCCTGGATGTTCAATACCCAGTCGCGCTTGTTGACCCGATTGGCCAGCCTGCGCGCAGCCTGCAAGTACGGGCTGCGCAGCGCCGCGTCGATTTCGGTCCGGGCATTGGCCTGGGACACGTTCGACTTGACCAGGATGGCGGCAATCGCCTCGGGCGAGGTGCCGAGCATCAGGTTTTCGCCGATCCAGCGGCGCCAGTCGTCGTTGACCTGCATTGTTGGCGACACCTGCGGCTTTACGTTCGATTGAATTTTCAAGAGGTTTCTCCAGGAGGTTGCGGGCATGGAGATGCCGGCCGCCTTGTAAGAAGCAGCCGGCACCTCCGCTTAGCCGCTTAGCGGCCCTTCCATACTGCGCTGGTCAGGGCACCGTTGGCGTCGCCGTCGAGTTCCCAGGAGAACGCGCCACGCAGGCCTTGATCACGCATATATTGCATTTTCACACCGATGGTGGCCGGATCGTCATAGCTCCACCATTCGCTGTTGGTCGTCAGCAGGTACAACTGCTTGGTCACCGGATGAGTCCAGCGGGTGCCGGCCTTATTGATGAGAACCTTGTAGTCGTCGATGCCGGCTTCGTACTGGCCGGCTGCCGGACCGGTTGCTGCCTGGTACAAACCATCGCCGCGCGGGCCGGGGCTCACGCCTTTCCAGCCACGGCCGTAGAACGGCACGCCCAGCAGGATTTTGTTTTTCGGCATGCCGGCTGCGACCAGCGTTTTGATCGCGTCGTCGGTGTTGTACTTGACCAGGTTACCGGTCGCCGGGTCGGCGGGATCACGGTACAGCGGCGCGTGGAAATTCGTCGTGTTTTCCCATCCGCCGTGGAAGTCGTACGTCATCACGTTGACCCAGTCCATGTATTGACTATACAGCGCAGGTTCGGTCTGGGCAATCTTCTCGCCGCCGGCGCCGATGGCGGCCGTCAGCGGATAGCGTTTGCCGTCGAGCTTGCCCTGTGCGTCGAGCTGGGCGCGGAACTCAGCCATCAACAAGGTGAAGTTGCGCTTGTCGTTGACCGTGTCGACCGTGTTGTACGACTGGCCGCCACCGCCCGGGTATTCCCAGTCGATATCGATGCCGTCGAACACGCCCTTGGCCGCGCCCGGACCGCCGCGTCCGTCCTGCACCGGCAAGTCACCGGCGATGAATTGCTTGATGCACGACCTGGCCAGTTGCTTGCGCAGGGCGTCGGTCTTGGCGGCCGCCGAGAAGTAGCGCGACCAGCTCCAGCCGCCCAGCGAAATGAACACTTTCAGGTTCGGGTGGGCCGCTTTCAGCAGTTTCAGCTGGGCGAAGTTGCCGGTCAGCTTGGCATCCCATGGGATGACCTTGCCATCGACGGTGCGCGCAGGCGAGCGCTGGTAATCGGCGTAGGCATCGCCACCGGTGCCGGCGTCGGCTGGCGGCGGCGTGGTGTTGCCGGTTTCGGCCTTGGTCACCATGTCGCACTCGTAGCCGCCGTTTTTGGCGTAGACGTTGCCGAAGGCGTAGTTGATGAAGGTGAGCTGATCGGCCACGCTGGTCGGCACGCCGTTCACTGGTGTTTTGGTGGTATGGATGTCGGCCACTTCGTAACTACGGCCGTACACGCCCCACTGCGCAAAATAGGAACCGATTTCACGTCCGCCGACCGGGGTGGGGGTGGGTGTCGGTGGCGTTGGGGTCGGCGGCGTCGGTGTTGGCGGAGTCGGCGTTGGTGTCGGCGGGGTTGGCGTCGGTGTCGGGGTATCGGTGGTCAGTTCCCACGGTCCCCATTGTTCTGTGCCGGGGACATTGTTCTGCGTCCACCATTTGGCTTTGTAGACTTTGCCCTGGTAGACCGCGCAATTACCGACAGTGTAGATCGCAGTCGCATTCCAGTCCGCGCAGGCGACCACGGCAGCAGCCGTTTTGGTCATGCTGCCCTGCATGTCGGATTTCTCGCCACCGCTGCCGCCGCAAGCGGCGAGCATGCCGCCGATGAGCGCGATCAGCAGGCTGCTCTTTGTGTTGTATTCCATGTTCTCTCCTTGGTCGATGGGTCCGTTTTACGATCTTCTGCAATCGGAACTGCGCCGATCAATCCGGAAAACGGTGAGCCAGAGTGAGCCTCGAAGAATTGGTAGTCAAGTGGTTTTAACGAGTTGAGTAAAATGAAATACCAGTTAGATTTGTGAAAGAATGTCGCGTCCGGGCAAGGTATGCATTTATCGCCCATGCATATTCGGGAAACGAATTGTTAAATGTGGAAGCTGAGAAAGGCGGGATATCAGAGAGATATCAAATTGTACACAACGTCAGTAGTACCGCTTTAGTACCCGTTTAGATTGGTATTAACGACGCCGCGAGAGCTTGCGGCGTGTTTTTCCTGCTTGTCACGATTTTGTGGAAAATCACCGTGGTTTGAGGTCTTCCGTGCGGATTGCCCACAGGCCAGGCAAGTTGCGCCAGTAGCCATACACATCCATGCCGAAACCGACCACGAACTTGTCGGGAATCGACAGGCCGACGATGTCCGCCTTGACCGGTTTGCTGCGCTTGATGGCTTTGTCCGCGAACACGGTGATGACGACTTCGGCCGCGCCCATGTCGAGCAGGCGCTGCTTGACCTGGGCCAGCGTTTCGCCCTCGTCCAGGATATCGTCGAGCACGATGATGATGCGCCCGGCCACGCTGGGGCGCGGGATGACTTTCCACACCACATTGCCGCCCTGATCGTCGTCGCCGTAGCGGCTGACGTGGATGTAGTCGAATTCGAGGGGAAAGCGCAGTTGCGGGAGCAGGTTGCCGGTGAACACCACGGCGCCGCCCATGACGCCGAGGACGAGGGGGAAGGCGTCGTTGTCGGGGCGGTCGAAGCGCTCGTTAAGCTTGTCGGCGACCTGGCGCACGGCGGCCTGGACGGCTGCGGCATCGAAGATTTCTTCCGCATTGTTCAGAAGGGTGCGTGCGCGTTCAGCGTGGAATTCTTGCATGGTGGTTAGCTCATAAAGGACACCAGGCAATTATGCTGCAAAGTGCAGTGCACAATGGGAAGCGTTGGAATTGTGCGACAAGGCTTGCTGGAGGCAGCGCAATTCCCGCTGCCAACGCCATTAGCCGTCGTCCCCGCGAAGGAGGCTGTCTCAAAAGGGACGCGTTCAACGACTACCACCTCCAGCACCGTCATTCCCGGCCTCGGCGGCCCCCCTTGGCGGGAATGACGGATAAGAGTCTACCGCCTAGTCTTACTGTGTCACAAAGTAAGTTTAATCTGAAAGCAGCAAGGGCAACGCTGTAGTTGAGTTGCGATTGCACTGGCGATGAGCGCGCGTAGCGTTGTAATGGAGTCAGGGACATGACGTTGCG
>NZ_WHJI01000109.1:0-2067 GCF_011682155.1 Massilia sp. CCM 8734 | reverse complement strand
CGACCTGCTGAACCTGTTGCTCGCCGAAGGCGCCAACCCGACACTGCGCAACAAGCGCGGCGAAGACGCCCTCGCCTGCGCGCGCCGGCGCGGCCATGCCGCCCTGGTCGAACGCCTGGAACAGCATTTCGCCGGCAAAACGGCAAGCGTTCCCGCGCCCGCCGCCGCAGCTCGAAAATAACATCAATGCAACGTCACATGCCCACCCAAAGGAAGCCCGCATGACCCGTCAGAACAACCGCCTGCTGCGCCTGAACTTTCCCAGCGGAGGCCCCGCCAGCCTCGTGGCCAACCGGATCGACGCGGTGGAAGGCCTGTCGCGCGACTTCCACTTCACCGTCGAATGCCTGAGCGACGATCCCAACATCGCCCTCAAGGATGTGCAAGGCAAGATGGCCACCGTGGAACTGGTGCGCGAAGACAACAGCAAGCGCTATTTCAACGGCTACGTGTTCGAGTTCCGCCGCGTGCGCGCCGACGGCGGCGAAGTCTATTACGACATGGTCCTGCTGCCATGGCTGGCCTACCTGCGCCTGCGCCGCGACAACTATCTGTTCCACAACATGACCGTCAAGGACCAAACCGACGACATCTTCGGCGACTATGGCGTGCGCAAGAGCGAGTTCCGCGTGGGCGGCCCGGACCCGGTCATGAAGGACGCTTGCCAGTACGACGAGTCCGACTACAACTACGTACACCGGCGCTGGGAAGAAAAAGGCTGGTTCTACTGGTACGAGCACACCGCCTCCGGCCACACCCTGATCCTGTCGGACGACTCGACCGCGGCCGCGCCGATCGACGGCCCGGCCCACATCCCCTTCAACCGCGCCGCCGGCGCCGAGGAAGACGATGCGCTGGGCGAATGGACGCCGGTGCGGCGCCTGGTGCCGGCCAAGTACGCCTTGTCCAGCTTCAACTTCAAGAGCCCGAAACCGGTCAAGACCCAGCTGCCGACGGTCAACGAACAGGGTGACGTGCTCAAGAAGGAAGTGTACGAATACGTGGGCGCCTACGGCTTCAAGGACGCCGGCGACGGCGACGCCAAGACCCGCTTGCGGCTGGAAGAAATCGAAGCGTCCGGCAAGCATTTCGAAGGCGCCGGCAACGACCGCTACGCCATGCCGGGCCGCAGCTTTACCTTGACGGAACACTTTGACGACGGCTCGAAAAACTTCCTGATCCTGGAAGTGCGCCACACGGCCAGCAACAATTACCAGGTGAACGTGGAAACGCCGTCGTACTACGAAAACCGCGTCTCCTGCATCCGCAAGCAGATTCCATGGCGTCCGGGGCGCGGCTACAACAGCATCGAGCCCAAGATTTACGGGCTGCAGACGGCGCTGGTGGTGGGGCCGAAAGGCGAAGAGATTCACACCGACAAATACGGCCGCGTGCGCGTGCAGTTCCACTGGGACCGCATCGGCGAATACGACGAGAAAAGCTCGGCGTGGATCCGCGTGGCTACCTCGTGGTCGGGCGCCAACTTCGGCGTGACTGCGATTCCGCGCATCGGCTCGGAAGTGATCGTCCAGTTCATGGACGGCAACCCGGACCGGCCGTTGGTGACTGGCATGGTGCCGAACGAAGACACCATGGTGCCGTGGACCCTGCCGGAGAACAAGACCCAGAGCGGCGTGCTGACGCGTTCCACGCCGAAAGGCAACTACAACACCGCCAACGCCTTGCGTTTCGAGGATAAAAAGGGCCAGGAACAGTTGTGGCTGCATGCCGAGAAAGACCAGCTGACCGAGGTCGAGCACGACGAGGACAAGTGGGTTGGGAATGATCGCCGCAAGACCATCGACCGGGATGAGACCACCCTCGTCAAGCGCGACCGCACGGAGACCGTGGACCGCGATGAAACGATTACGGTACATAACAACCGCAAGGAACGGGTTGACCACGACGAGACCATCAGCATCGGCGACAACCGCACTGAAGATGTGGGGATCAACGAGACCATCACGATTGGGGCGAACCGGACCAAGACCGTGGTGCAGAACGAGACCGATAGCATCGGTGGGGCCTGGACCATTACTGTTGCCAAGATGAAGACGGAAACCATTG
>NZ_WHJI01000108.1:0-2121 GCF_011682155.1 Massilia sp. CCM 8734 | reverse complement strand
CGAAGGGCTGGGAACACTGTCGAGCACGGTTGACGAAGTCATCCAGCACTTGCAGGGCGAGCGCAACGCCAACCACTTCAAGGCCATCGCGGCTGCGCATGAAGATTTTACCGATGTCGTTGAATCGCCCGAGTTCAGCGCCTGGAAGGACGGCCAGGAGCCAGCCGAGCAGGCGCGCCTGTCGCAGGTCATCGACGCCGGCAGTACGCAGGAAATCATCGACATGCTCACGGATTTCAAGGCATCGAAGAGCAGCGGCGTGGACGACAGCGAAATCGACGGCGCCGAGGGCGTGCGGTCGAGCGGCCTGACCCTGCCCAAGGAACCGTCCGGCGATGACGACTTCGCTGCGGCCTGGAACGAACACTAAAAAGGTGGTCCGTGCCAGTGCGGATCTCACTGGCGAACGCTGCTGTTGGCGCCCCAACAGATCCACGCATCTCTGCGGCTCCCGCCGCTATCGATTCCCCTTCATTAGGAAAACTCCATGGGCAATACCACCTACGGCGACATCTCGCCGCGTACCGCCGCGTACGCGAATAAGCAACTGCTCAAACGCGCCATCCCTTACCTGTGCCTCGAAAAATTCGGCCAGGCCAAGACCCTGCCCGCCAATTCGTCCAAGACCATTGTCTTTCGTCGCTATTCGGCACTGGACACCACTCCGTCGGCGCTGGTCGAAGGCGTCACGCCCGGCTCGCAGACCATGGCGTCCACCGATGTGCCGTGCATGCTGACCCAGTACGGCTCGATGATCACCATCACGGACATCATCGAAGACACTCACGAGGACAACGTCTTGAATGAAGCAATCGACCTGCTGGGCGAGCAGGCCGCGCAAATGATCGAGCGCATGCGCTACGGCGTGCTGCGCGCCGGCACCAATGTGGTGTACGCCAATGGCGCCACGCGCGCGGCAGTGACCGCCCCGATCTCGCTGGCGGTCCAGCGCAAGATTGTCAAGGCCCTGAAACGCCAGAACGCCGAGCCCATCACCAAGGTGGTCAAGTCGACGGCGGCATTCGGCACCGAACCGGTCGCGAAAAGCTACATCGGCCTGATCCACCCCGACATGGAGTCGGACGTGCGCAACATGCTGGGCGCAGACGGCAAGTCATGCTTTGTGCCGATCGAGAAGTACGGTTCGATGACCCCGTACGAAAACGAGATCGGCAAGGTCGAGGACGTGCGCTACCTGTCCTCGACCATCTTCGTCCCGTTCATCGACGCCGGCGGTGACAAGGGGCTGATGACCTCAACCACCGGCGTCAAGGCCGACGTCTACCCGGCCCTGTACATCGCAACCAATGCCTACGCCGTGGTCGCGCTTAAGGGCATGTTCGCGCTCACGCCGATGGTGGTCAACGCCAAGCCGAGCGACTCGGACCCGCTGGCGCAGCGCGGGCGCGTGGCGTGGAAGGCAATGCAGGGCGCCGTGATCCTCAACGACCAGTGGATGGTGCGCGGCGAGTTCGCCGTCACTGCATAACGCCCGGCCAACCCCGTAAAACGCCCGCTTCGGTGGGCGTTTTGCATTTCCCCTCACATTCAGGAGCATCACCATGGCAGCAAAAGATACCACCAGCGTTACCACCATCGACGACGTCCCCAAGCCCGTCGAGATCAAAAAGGGCCTCGACATCGCTGTCGTGGACCACGGCGACAACCTGACGGGCGAGAAGGTCCAGGTCACGATCGCCAACGGCGCCGGGGAGCTGGGCCGCCAGGCTGTTTTCCTCAGTATCAACGGCCACGGCTTCAACGTGCCGCGCGGTGTCCCGTGCGACGTGCCTATCGAAGTGGCGGCCATCCTGGAAAACGCCACGATGACCGAATACGAGGCGGGCGCCAACGGCGCCACCATCGAGCGCGAAGTGCAGCGCTTTAGCTACAGCATCAAGTACCTGCGCAAATAAGCGGTCGCCATGGCGAACCTCTCCGACTTCTTTTCGCAGGTGCTGCCCTACGTGACCGGTTGTTCGTATCCGCTCGCGGAACAGCATATCCGCGATATCTGCATCGACTTTTGCATCCACGCGCCTGTCGCGCAGCTGATGACCGATCCGCTCGACGTGATTAGTGGCGAGCGGCAATACGACATCGAAACCCCATCCGGCACCG
>NZ_WHJI01000107.1:0-2188 GCF_011682155.1 Massilia sp. CCM 8734 | reverse complement strand
ACGGCCGAGAACATATTGATCCACGCCGGCGAAGCCATGATCTTGTCCTGCAGCTTTTCCGCCAGGTCGAACATCGGACTACCCGGCTTGCCCACGCCCTCGATGATCGGCCCCGCCAGCGACTTTGCCAGCTTTCCGGCGATGGACGGATCGTTTTGCAAGTCGCCCAAGGTCAGAAACGCGTCGTCACCCGAACCGACATCGCCATTGCGCACCGCGATGCCGCTCGCCATGGCGCGCAGCACCTCGCGCGTTTGCGGGTCCTTGACGGCCAGAATGGACGCGGTGGAAATTGGTGGTACTGATACAGTCATTTAGATGTCCTTCAAGCCACGGATGGACGCCGCCGCCCGCAGCCGTTTGAATCGGCCGGTGCCGGAAATCTCGAACTTCCACCTGTCGGAGGGTTCAAGGCCAGAATGGCCGTCGCGTGGTTCGGTGGGAAGGTAGAAAGTCGTCTCCCCGCTCCCGACGGTCTTGGTGTATCCCAGCCTGTCTTTCTGGTAGAACCGGATGGTGAAGTCGCCAGTGCATTCAACCTGGGCGACCGCCAGCGCGGCCGGCGCGGCAAGCACGATGTCCCCGGTTGCCCATCGCAGGGGAAGCATGCTGCCCCCACCGAACTGGCGCAGGGTCGTTCCCGTCACAACGTACATTTGGTCCGACGTCGTGAGGACGGCGGCAGTGCTGGCCACCAGCTGCGGCAAGTCCGTCATTTCCCCGCCTTCGGACAGATCGATCATGAACGGCACGAAAGCGCCGGTCTTGGAAAAGACGATCAATTTTCCATCGTAGCGGGCGAACTGCATGCTGGCCAGGCCGGCGCCGCATCGATCGCGCCACACCTCGCGCGTAAAAAAGCGATCGGACAGCGCCATACTTGGCGAACTGCCTTCCACCGCTACAATGCCATCGTGACAGGCGTACAGCGCGCGGCCGGCGATGCTGATCACCGACCATTTGGACGCGCCGGCGTGCGCGATGTCGAGCGGGATCTCGGCCATCGCGTCCGGACTTACCCCGGATATCAGCGACGGCTCGGCGACAGTCGTCACCAGCGCGCCGGCGGCGTGCAGATGGGCGCCAACGATCGTGTGCGGGACCGTGATCATGTAGGCCGGAGGCCATGACCATGGGCGGTAGGCGTCGCTGAACCACAGTTCGCGGCCCTTCCATGCGCACAGAATGCCGTTCCCGATGTTGAAAAGGCCGGTGAGCTGCGGGCTGGGCGGGTAGGCGTTCTCGCTTTGCAGGACCTCGTTCAGCGCGCCGGCGCCGGTCGTGTCGATCGTTTGCACCTTGCCCTCGGTGCCGCTGATGGTTTTTACAAAAAAGTATTCCTCGCTTGCCCCGCCCTGGCGGTACAGCCGTGCCCCGGTGATGGGCACGTAGTCGCCGGTCCCGTCGAACGTCACTTCGACCGTCACCTTGCTGGAAGTGGTCACGCCGGCGACCGTGATCGCCTTCACCTCGATCATCGCCGCTTCGCTGGGCGGGCCCTGCTCCTGGTACACGTTGGCGTAGGTGTAGGTGTAGGTGCGGTTTTCAGTGCCGGTGACGACTGACGACTTGAAGGTTGCATCCGCGGACAGCTGCGCGGCCGTCAGGCGTGCCTGATAGGTGTCTGCCGGCGTGGCCTCCACGGTGGCGATTGGGCCTTTCGGTGCAACCGGGTGCTCGACGTTGATGCGGGGCGGCGTGATTGGCCGCGGCACGCCGACGCGAAAACTGGTCGACGGCGGCGCGCCGCTGATGGTGGCCAGCGAGATCGGCGCCACGCGGAAGTCGCTCCCGGTGGTGTAGTACAGCCGGTCGCTGGCCGGGCCATTCTGCAGGGGGCTGATAACGGCGTCAACGTCCTCGGGCCACACGTAGAAGCGCAAGCCGTCAACGCTAAAAACCGAGCGCGCGGCGATCGCCAGGTCGCGCAACTTGAAGTCGCCGCGCAGCGAGCGCAGTTCGTTGTAGCCGAAGTCGACGTTTTCGGCGACTGCGGCCGCGTTGATGGGCAGATCGGTCAGCGGCACGCGCGGCAGCAGGCCACCGAATTTGCGCAGGTTGATTGGGGGGCTCACTCGGGGACATCCTTCACTTGACCGCCGTTCATCACGGCTTGCAGGCCGACATAGGCTTCGCGCAGGCCAAGGGCCTGTTCGCGCCAGGCGAAGCAGGAACGCGCGTTGTGGGC
>NZ_WHJI01000106.1:0-2460 GCF_011682155.1 Massilia sp. CCM 8734 | reverse complement strand
GTATCTGTGCGGCCATGGCGCGAATCGCTTGCGGGGCGTTTTCGAGCAGGTCGAGGGCGGTTTTGGCATCGATCTCGCGGCCAAGCAGCACGCGTTTGCCGCGACCGACGAGGTGCGGGCTGGCGGCGGTTGCGGCCTTCACCGCAGCCTGGTCCGCTTGAGGATGTCCGCTATCAGCGTCGAGCCGGGCTTCGGTAATCAATTGGTCGGGGTCCAGGCTCGCGGGATCGGGCTCCGGCAAGGCCAAGCCGCTGGCGGTGAGGTCGATTCCGGTCAGTGTTTGCCATACCCAGCCGGCGTAGCGGCCTACGTCCTCATCGGCTAGCTGATCGATGACGAAAGGCAGGTGAGCCAGGTCGCCATGCCATAGCGCGAACGTGAGGGCCATGCGGGGTGGCAGCTGTGCCAGAAGATCGCGGGCTTCGGGGGCACCAATTGGCGTGAGCCAGGCAAGCTCGCGTACCCACCGTTGAAGACGACGGCTGGCTTGGGCGCGGATGGCGCCGGTCGCCCCGCTGTAGAGGCTGGCTTGCATCAGCACGCTTTGAAGCAGAACCGGAAGTGTTGCTTGGGCGTCGCCAAGTTTGCCCAACGCGATGGCTGCTTCGGCACGCACCTGCAGATCAGGGTCGCTCAATGCCTCGCGAAGCAGGGGAATCACGCTTCCCGGTTGACCTGCGACGGCGCAAGCGCGGCAGGCAGCTGCTCTGACATGCGAGGTTTGGGATTGCAAGTAAGTTTGCAGGGGATTATCCAAGTGTGAAACAACACTATTGCCTCGTAGCGCCGCAGCACGCAGAACGGCTACCTGGGAGGCAGGAGCCGCCTCGATAGCCGACAACCTTTGCGCAATACGAGAAAAAAGGTCAGGGGAGCACGCGGCGAGTGCGGAAACCGCGCCGCGTACGAGGTCGTCTGGACGACGACTAACGCGCTTAAATATGTCGTCCAGCATATCAGTATTTTCGGATCGTAGCGCGAGCCAAGTGCAGGTGAATACCTCTCCAGACTTTTGCCAACGTTCCAATGCACTGACGGCAATTTTCCAACCAGTTGGACCGGCTACTTTTATTCCATCGAGATGCGCCTCGAGCAACTGATTGAAGTGATTGAGGCGAGCCAGTCCCACACCCGACGCATTGACTGTCCAGTCCAGTTGGGACCAATAAAAAGCAGAATCTTCGGTATGGCGCGTAATTAAAGCGTCGATTACGGGGAATGTATATGGTAAAGCAGCCATTGGATTAAACTTGAGTGAAATTGACGGTGGTTCTTATGCAAATTGCCTCACAAAGCTCCTTTGATTTAAGTTGGCAATATGTCGGGAAATATATTTGCGTCTAGTATTTACTTTCGTGATCTTACGCCTTTTTCTCATTTGGACGCCTTACGTCGTAGCATTTGAAAAAATTGCAGTGTCGTTCCAATTGGTGGGCAGCATAAATTGTGTGATGACCCTCTGAAAAAATTTAGGAGGTCATGTAAATTACGGTGGCGCCAAAATATGATATTCTTACTGGATGAATCTTTTGCCTAGGAACGATCGAGACGTTAGATCGTCGCTGGTAAGTTTCCACCACTTTTTAGACTACTCTCCATTTCGCTACAAATCAAAATAGATTGCCACTTATCGTTTTGCAATAGAGCCGCACCGTTTGCGCCTGCGAGAAGCATAACCCCATCACCGACAGCCAAATAGCCGGCACAAATAGCAATTTCAGACGGTAAGTCAGCTTTGGCAATTTTGTTTTTGTGGATCGTCCACACGCCGTAATCATTCGTGCACCACACTCGATCACCATACCATACCATGCTCCTAAAGCCGAGGTTTACTCCGCCTTCATTAATTTTCTTCCAACGATTTTCCCTGCCCACGAATGTTAACCCATCGACGCCGGATATGTAAACGTTTCCATCCCCTCCACAGCATACTGTTGAGATCCATGCGTTACTTGGGAATGCAACTTCTTGCCATCGTAATCCATCAAATCTGCATACGTCGCCTTTGCCGCCAACCGCATACAAATCATTCTCGTTAAATCCATCAATATCGTCGAAACCGCCTCTGGTAACGTCAGGGTACACTGGTAAGAGATGAGTATGTGAAAACCATGATTTTTGGCTTACCATCTTCGCTACGGATCGATTTCCGCCGCACATAAATGCGTACCCGTCGATCATTTTTAAACGGCGTGGACCACCTCGATTTGGGTTTTTACTGCCAGAATTAGAAAAAGAACTGTCATTGTATTCTTCTCCATCCCCAAATACGTGGACCTTGCCGTCGAGTTCGCTGGCGACCAACATTCCCTGTCTCGAGTCCGCTGTAATATAGGAGGCACTTGCAAAACTGGTCACGTGTGTGAATTTGATCGCCGGACTCGGCATGATGGAGGGGCGTGGGCGCCCATTTCTGGCATGATATTGGTTCTGAAGACAACATCAAAACGCCCACACCAT
>NZ_WHJI01000105.1:0-2479 GCF_011682155.1 Massilia sp. CCM 8734 | reverse complement strand
CTGGCATCCTGAACATCCCTAGCTTGCTGACGGGCGGCCTGTTCGCGTCGTCGATCGATCCGCTTGGGAAAATGCTGTCGAATCTGTGGGGCAAGACCACCAAGACTATCGTTGATGCCGGCATTCAATTCGGCGGTAGCGTTCGCGGGCTCCAGGACGGTAAGGGGTACAACCAGTACGCGAGCGTCGACACGAAGAAAACGAGCTTTTTCGGCGCGAGTAAGAAAGTTACCAACAGCGTTGAGACGGCAGCGCTCAATTCAGACCTGTCAGCACAGCTCGGCCTCGTCTTCAAGGGCGTGGAGAGTGCTCTTTCGGAGGCGGCGACGGTGCTTGGTGTCGGAGCTGACCACGTCAAGAAGTCGCTCGACGCGCTGACCATCGACGTGACAGAAATTTCACTCAAGGGTCTGAAGGGGGATGAGCTTACTGCGGAGCTCAACGCTGTGCTGTCGAGGACTATGGACGGCATGGCTGAAGCTGTGCTTCCGAATATGGACGGGTTCCGCAAGGCCGGCGAGGGCTACACCGAAACCATCGTCCGACTGGCCTCGAATTACGCCACTCTGGATCAATCGCTGTCGTCGCTGGGTATGACCTTCGGTGCTGCCGGCGTTAGCAGCCTGCGCGCGCGCCAGGACTTGATTGATATGGCGGGTGGGATCGATAAATTAACTGAGCAGACCGGCAGCTTTGCCGACAACTTCCTGACTGAAGCCGAGCGATTGGCGCCGGTACAGAAATACGTCAGCGAGCAACTGGCGGCCCTAGGCCAATCTGGCATTAAGACGCGCGATGATTTCAAGGCGGCAGTGCTTGGGATATCGGAGAGCGGCAAGCTTGCGACGAAGGGAGGGATGGAACTGTTCACCGGGCTGATGGCGCTTGAGACTGCGTTTGCGGCGGTAGTGCCATCGCTTGAGAAAACAAAGACGGCAGCCGAGAAGCTAAGCGAGCGCGAAGGTCTGATCGACCGGCGCGACGAACTGAAAATGAAACCGGAGGACATGGCAACAAAACGCAAGAAGAAGGTCGATGAGTCGAACTGGGATGTCTACGACGAGATCGTGGCCACAGAACTGGCCAACAAGAACCGCGCGCTTGAAATCCAGAATTTGGAATTGGCCGGTAACAAAGTCGGCGCGCTCGCAGCGAAACGTGCAGAAGAGATGGTCGGCTTGGACGCGTCTACTGCACAGATCATCAAGCGCCGCCACGCGCTGGAGGACGAAAACGCGGCAACTGCGTTGGTGGCCAAGAATCGCAGCATCGAAATCCAGATCATGGAGCTTCAAGGTAACAAATTTGACGCATTGGCTGCAACACGCGCCCTTGAGGTCGTGGGGCTTGAGGCATCGACGGCGGCACTGATCAAAAACAGGAACGCTTTACAGGATCAAGCCGCAGCGGCAGCGAGTGCAGTTACCGGCGCGAACACCGCCTTGGAGAACGTCAAAACAGCCGTTGACCGAAACAAGGTAAGCATGACTGATGCTTATCAGCGCCATGTGGAAGATCTTAAGGCCATATCGGAGCAGACCAAGGACCAGATCAGCGCGGTCAAAACACGGACCGATGCCGTGCAAGATGTGTTCGACAAGCTGAACGATGCCTTGGCCTCAACGGTAATCCAGGTGGACTACTTCGACGCCGCCCAGCGTCGCTCGGCCCAGGAGTTGCTGGCGCGGGCAGCCATCACGACGCGCGGCGGTGGCACGGCCGACATCAAGGGCCTCGATGATGCCTTGAGCGTTATTGCCAAGCCGTCGCAGCAGCTTTTCAAAACATTCGAAGAGTGGACGCGTGACCAGGCGCGAACCGCCAGCAGCATCGCTACGCTAAAGGAAAACGCCAAGGATGAGATCAATTTCGCGTCCTTGACAGTCGACGCCATCAACAAGGCGGCCGGCGCGGCACAGGCAGGAAGCGACGCCAACCTCAAGCTCCTGGCCGATCAGCATAAAGCTGAGATGGCAGCTCAGGACTTGATCGTCACGAATGCTCAGACCCAGCTCGATCTGGCGCGGGGATTGAACACCGGCGTGATGTCCATTGCGGAAGCGCTCAAGGCCTTCGGGATTGCAGTGCAGGACGTGAAGGACAAGCCGGCGCCGCTCTCGGTAGAAGGGCTGTACGAGAAAGTTTTAGGGCGCAAGGGCGAGCAGAGCGGGATCGACTTCTGGAAAAAGGCCTACGGCGAATCTGTCGATAACACCGAGTTGGCGGATTTCATGAACGCGGCCAAACCAGAACTCGACGCGAAACGTGATGGTAGCTGGGCGAAATTTCTGCGGGATCACCATGTGCCAGGGTATGCGGCTGGCGGTGACTTCGGCGGTGGCCTGCGCCTGGTTGGTGAGAATGGCCCGGAGCTTGAAGCTACCGGCCCGTCGCGTATTTTCAACGCCAGCCAGACCCGTTCGATGCTGGGCGGCGGTGGTAACGCTGATGTTGTCGCGGAGCTGCGCGAGGTCCGGCG
>NZ_WHJI01000104.1:0-2510 GCF_011682155.1 Massilia sp. CCM 8734 | reverse complement strand
CAGGCTGTCGCGCGAGTATTTCGGTGAATCGCACCGCGCGACCAAGCGCGACTGCAAGCCTCCATTCAGCCAAGCAGAGGCCGGGTACGCGCAAGCACTGCGCGCTGAAAACCGACAGCGAATTAGAACGTTCCTCGATTAGGCCAGCCTCGCGCTGGCCTTTTCTTTGACACAGAATTTAAGGAAAAGCATGATCATCGGCGATATGGAAATCAGGCTGAGGGCAGATATCGCCCGGTTGCAGCGCGATATGGATAGCGCGCGCCGTGTGGTTGGCGATGCCACGACCAGCATCAGCCGTGCCGCTGACATGGCGAAGGCCGCGCTGGCCGGTATCGCCGCCGGCGTGGGCCTGTCGCAGCTTGTGCAGATGTCGGACGCATACGCCAAGTTCACGGCACAGCTTAAGCTAGCCTCGCTCTCCGCACGCGAGTACGGGCTAGCCTACGCCGACGTCAAGCGAATTGCGGCCGGATCGCAGCAAGGACTGCAAGAAACCGGGGTGCTGTATGCCAGGATTGCCAACGGAACGCGCGAGCTTGGCACCGCACAGAAACAGGTGGCGGCGATCACAGAAACAGTTAACTTGTCGCTGCTGGTCTCTGGCGCTACCGCATCCGAGGCCGCATCAGCGCAGTTGCAGCTTTCCCAAGCATTCGCGTCCGGAACGCTGCGCGGCGAGGAATTTAACGCTGTGAACGAGGCTGCGCCGCGCCTTATGCTTGCCTTGGCGGACGGCATTGGCGTGCCAGTTGGAGCGCTCAAGAAGATGGCGGAAGAAGGCGCCATCACGTCCAAAATTATGGCCGACACATTGCCCAATGCACTTGTTCGGCTGCGTGAGGAGGCAAAGGAAGTTCAGACGATTTCGGGGGCCTTCACGGTCCTCAAGAACAACATGATGGAGTTTGTCGGCATACAGTCAAACGCCAGCGGCGCGGTAGCGGCCCTAACTGGCGCCATTCGGTCGTTATCTGAGAATTTGGCGCTTATTGGCGTAGCAATGGCAGCACTGCTTGCCGTGAAGGTGGCCACTTTTCTCGACGCAATAATTGCAAAGACGTACGCCTCCGTGACCGCCATGGCAGCGGAGCGAGCCAGCCTGGTCGCGTCAGCACAAGCAACAGTGGCGAGTACATACGCGCAAGTTGGCAATCTTGAGGCCCGTCTCGCGATGATCGCGACGCTGCGAGCAGAGACTATGGCAACGGTGGTCGCGGCTAACGCGGTAATCAATTCTGCCGCTTCGGATGCCGCGAAGACTCTCGCACTTCAATCGCGATCGGTCGCAATGATTGAACTTGCCGCACTGGGCCGAGCGCAGGTTGGCGTTGAGGCGGCGCTTGTGGTGTCAACAACGGTTGCAACTGCGGCAACCGGCCGCCTGACAGCTACGATGATCGGCGCTACGATTGCTGCGCGCGCTATGGCACTTGCTGTATGGGCGTTTGCCAATCCACTCGCAGCCATTGCAATCGCACTTGGCGTCGGCGCTACGGCATGGACGTTCTGGAGTAATCGAACCGCTGAGGCCAACGACAAAGCCCTGCAGTCTACTGACGAAACGACGATTGAAATGATCGCGCGCCTCGACAAACAGATTGAAAAACTGAAAGAGCGCAACCGCCTGCAGGACACGGAGCCGCGCCTTAAAGGCTTGAATGATCTGAGCGACGCCGATAAGGACGGGCTGGCGCGTGCCAAGGCTGATCTAGAGGCCGTTCGTGCTGGAACTGGGAAGTGGGCCGGCGTGAGCCAGTCGATGCGATACCTGGACGAAGTCACGGTTCTTCACGAATATGAGCTCGCATTAAGGCGTGTGAGCGAGCGGCAAGACGAGGTCACCCACGCCGCGAACCGAGGGCGCGATGCGAAGCTTGCAGATTGGTATGGTCAGAACGGCACTGCTGCGCAGAAGCTTGCGGCGGAGCTCGAAGGCCTGCGAAAACAATTCGGCACGATTCCGCCCGAAATGGAAAAGCTCGTCCGCGCCAAATACGCTGACAAAGGCAGCGCGGCCGCGATAAAAGCAGAGGCCACCGCCTACCAGGCTCTTATGACGTCGATCGCGGAGAAGGGCGAAGCCAACAAGCTCGAACTCGACGGTTACGACAAGCTGTCCGAATCGCAAAAACTGACCATTAAACTCGATGCTGCAATTTCGACGGGCAAGAACAATTTGTCGGCAGCCTCGATACAAAGTGCGCGCGCCGGTATCGCTGCGCGCGCCGCAGAGGAGGCGATGATTGAGTCACGTGCCGCCGATGCGAGCTGGGCGGAGAAGTCGTCTTCCGCAAACGCTGATGCGGCTGAGAGCCTAAGTAAGGTCACCGCACAGATGCGTGCCGACGCCTTGGCGCAGCAGGACCACAACAAACAGATCGGGCTGGGGAAGATGGCCCTTGCCGATCTGGAAGCGCAGCGCTATGAGCACTTGGCATCAGTGAAGGATGAGAATGCCGCACTGGCTGAGGCGATTGACTTTAGCGGGACGATGTCGCAGGCGTACC
>NZ_WHJI01000103.1:0-2558 GCF_011682155.1 Massilia sp. CCM 8734 | reverse complement strand
GGTACGCCTGCGACATCGTCCCGCTAAAGTCAATCGCCTCAGCCAGTGCGGCATTCTCATCCTTCACTGATGCCAAGTGCTCATAGCGCTGCGCTTCCAGATCGGCAAGGGCCATCTTCCCCAGCCCAATCTGATCGTTGTGGTCTTTCTGTGCCAAGGCATCGGCACGTAGCTGCATCGTCGCCTTGCTTAAGCTCTCGGCCACTTCAGCATTTGCGGCGGACGATTTCTCAGCCCAGCTCACATCGGCCGCACGGGACGCAATCAGCGCTTCCTGGGCTGCGACATTAGCGATCTCTGCGCGAGTGTTTGCAATCGACGCATTAGACAACATGTTTTTGCTGGTCTTTATCTCGGCGTTCAGCTTGATTGTCATCTTCTGCGATTCCGACAGCTTGTCGTAGCCTTCCAGCTCGAGCTTGTTGGCTGCGACTTTTTCGGCGATCGAGGTCATCAGATTCTGATAGGCGGTTGCTTCGGCCTTGATCGCGGAAGCGTTGCCCTTGTCTGCATACTTCTCCCGGATTCTCTTGACCGCCTCGTCATAACCAGCAACCTTGCCTTTTGCGCCTTCAATCGCCTTGAGCTCAGCATCCCTCTGCTCATTTTTGGTCGCATATTCTTTCAAAACCGCGTCAATTTTTTCCTTGGACGACTGGACCGCGACGGCGGCGCCGGTCTTTTCGACCTTCTGCATTTTCTGCGAAAGCTCCGCAATGCTCTGCATGGTCTTTTCGCGTTCGCGATCGATGTCGTTGTTGCTCATTCCCGTTTTGTTGGGGTCGAACTCGCCCGTGCGCGTATTAAGTGCATTCAAACGCCTCGACGCTGCGCCCAGCTGGTCGGTTACCGGAATGGCCTTCTCAGCGGCGGCCGTCGTCATGCCCAAATTTTTCAGGCGCAGCAGTTTTTCGTTCTTGTCGATCTGCTCGTCGAGCCCCTTGACGATGCGCGCCTGGGCCTCGTCGAACGATTCAAGCGCCTTTTCGCTCGATTCTTTCGCGTCCTTGCCCCATTTCGACCATGCCAGGGCGCCCAAGCTGAGCGCCAGTATGATTGCGCCAATAGGGCCGCCGATGAGCGCCAGGCCGCCGCGCAGCACGCCCACGGCCCTCGCTGTGAACGTGGCAGCGGTCGCCTGTGCGGTAATTGCCGCCGTGTTGGCGAGGGATGCAGTGGTGGCACCATTGGCGGCCACGGCTTGGGCCGCGAGCGCGAGCGCATGTGCCTCGGCAGCGGCGGCGGCGCGGAGCTGCGCGGGAATCAGTCCGTTCTGGACAATAGCCAGTTGCGTGGCGCCGCTGGTAGCCAGAACAGCGGCACGAAGTTCGGTCACGCGCGCGGCGGTGAGGTTGGCAGTACTGGCCGCCACTTGCATATTTGCCTGTGCTTCCGTCAGCTTGGCTGCGGCGGCAACTGCTGCCGCCTCTGTCGTCGTTACAGCAGCTTGCAGTGTGGCGGCGGCGAGCGCGCGCTTCGCGGCTGCAGCTGCATACGCGTCCGTGACCAGCGTTGCGAGCCAGTTTGTCGCCTTGATCGCAATCATGGTCGACATCGCCCAAGCGACGCCGGCGAGGTTGCTGGACAGCAGGCCGATGGCGCCCGTCAGGCCGGCAACTGCGCCGCTGGCGTTCGCCTGTACGCCAACCATCTCCATCAAGTTGTTCTTCAGAACAGTGAAGGCGCCGGAAATCGTTTGGACTTGGGCAGTCTCTTTTCTCACCTTCTCCAACGCATCCGGAAGAACAGTGGCCATTACATTAGACGTAATCTTTCCCTCTTCGGCCATCTTTTTCAAGGCGCCAACTGGAAGGCCCATGCCATCCGCCAACGCTTTCATAAGGCGCGGTGCCGCCTCATTGACTGCGTTGAATTCTTCACCGCGCAGAGTGCCCGACGCGAACGCTTGGGACAGCTGCAGTTGCGCGGATGCTGATTCCGATGCGCTAGCGCCAGATACTTTAAGGGACATATTGACCACCTCAGTGATCGCGGCAACTTGCTTTTGCGATGTCCCGAGCTCGCGCGTACCATTCGCAATCCTGGCGTATAGCACCCCGGTTTCGGCAAGCCCTTGTTGCGATGTGGTCGCAATTCGCTTTACGTCGGCATACGCTGCCGCATACTCGCGCGCTGATGTCGAGGCCAATCGCAGCTGTGCCGTGAACTTGGCGTATGCGTCCGACATCTGCACAAGCTGCGACAGACCGACGCCGGCGGCGATGCCGGCCAGTGCCGCCTTCGCCATGTCAGCGGCACGGCTAATGCTGGTGGTGGCGTCGCCAACCACACGGCGCGCGCTATCCATATCGCGCTGCAGCCGGGCGATATCTGCCCTCAGCCTGATTTCCATGTCTCCGACGATCATGATTTTCCTTAAATTCTGTGTCAAAGAAAAGGCCAGCGCGAGGCTGGCCTAATCGAGGAATGCTCTAATTCGCTGTCGGTTTTCAGCGCGCAGTGCTTGCGCGTACCCGGCCTCTGCTTGGCTGAATGGAGGCTTGCAGTCGCGCTTGGTCGCGCGGTGCGATTCACCGAAATACTCGCGCGACAGCCTG
>NZ_WHJI01000102.1:0-3539 GCF_011682155.1 Massilia sp. CCM 8734 | reverse complement strand
CGTGAAACGATTTTACGCCGATGATAGTGCTGCAACCAGTGTGAAAGTAGGTCATCGTCAGGCTAGTTATAAGAGAAAGACCCCGGTAAGCCCAAGCGCGTTCAAGATCGCGCTGGTGCAAACCGGGGTTTTTTTTCGTCCGCGTTTTTTCATATCAATCTGCCTTGATGCTCACTTGACTGAAAAGAGCCGCTTCGTAAGCGAAATACCGCAAGATCCAGGCTTGCCCAATACACCACCGGCCATCCAGAGCCGTATTTGCTCGCCTATGTGACAACAGAAATGACGACGTGGCGAGCCAGAGTGCAAGCCTTGATATCCAACGTGGCGTCCGGATTCAAGCTGCTGCGGCCTGCGGCCAGGAAAGCGCCTTAACAGCAGCACGCGCCAGGGCCCGTCAAGGTGCACGCGGACGCGCGCGCATCTTTCAGGGCCTGGCACCGTCGACAGATTCGTCGCCCCCGGACATAGCTTGAATCAGATTGGTGAGCCGTGCAGCCCCGCTCTCGCATCAGAGCGGCTCGAGATCCGCGCCGCGCATGCCGACGAGTAGTGCTTTTCCATTCGCATCGACGCGGAATTCGCCGTACCTCGCCGCTTCCCACCGTTTCGCCTCCCCTTCCTGGAAGTACCACGCATCGGTCACCACCGTATAGCCGCCGTGGCGCGGGGTTAGTTCGATGATGATCTCGCCTGGCGCAAGCGGCCTGCCATTGTATAGGCGTGTCAGCTCCGCAACTCCCCTCTCGTTGACCTTGCCGGCGACCATCAATCGCTCGCCGCCCGTTTCCATCGCACCGGTCTCTACTATCTCTGGCGGTAATATGAAATTCAAGCGCATGTAATCGCCCTGCATGATCGAGCGGGGATCGACAGGCGCCAGTTCAACCAGGATAGGACGACCGTGAGAAATCAGCGATTCCTTTTGCCAGATGCCGATATTGGCGACGGCAAGTACCCCGAGCGCCGTCACTGCAATGCCGATCCGGCGCGCTGCCGAATCCGGCGGCGCAAGGACTGCGCCGCTGCTGGCGATTACAGGTTCGCGATCGCGAATGGCAAGCCAGGCAATCAGGGCAAACAGCGCACCGGCGCCGACCAGGAATAGCGCCTTGGTCGCCAGCGGATACGCCAGCTGATAATACAGCGCGCCGGTAACCCATGCGGCCGCCGCTGCCGCTGTCGCCGCAATGCGCCAGCGACCGGCGCTTGCGCACAAGGCGAAAATCAGCAAAATTGCGCCGAGTGACGGCATCAGTATCGCCAGCCCCGTAAGCACTGCAATCGTGAGTCCATACCAGGGTTTGCGTAACGCCGGCCAACGCCTGGCCAGCCAGGCCGCCCCGGCCAAGGTCATTACCGCCGATGTACACTGTGCGAAAAACGCCAACCGTTGCGATAGCGGCGCCGTCGTGCCGACCGGTGCGCCATCGATCGCGGCGCCCACCATGAATGTCATTCCTGTCCAGAGTGCAAGGCCTGCGATGATAGTAAGTACCCACCCGGTGGCCACCCGGTCGATGAATGCACTGCGCAGATAGTGTCGCTGCACGAAGTGGGTAACGAGCCAGATCACCATCGCACCATGCACCACAATCCAGAAGTGATCGCGGTCGCGAATGTCGTTGGTGTAGAGCGCGATCATCGCCCCGATAATGAAGGCGCAGGTTAGCGCGCCCAGTAGGACACGCAACCAGCTGCGTGGAATCAGGACGGCCAGGACCATTGACAGCAAGGCGACGCTGAGCGAGGCGTTGTGCGCCGACAGGTCGAAGTAGAACGCCACGCTCATGGTCGCTGCGCCGGTCAGTAATGCCGGTATTGACAGCTGTTCGACGAACAGGGGCAAAGAGGCGCGGCGCAGAACGTAAATCGCGCCGCCGCATAGCGCGAGCGAGATAGGATACAAAGCGCTTCTGCTCCGGCTGACAAAGTCGTCACAAATCAGAAAAATGATGCCCATTAATGGAAGGGCCGCCAACCAGGCTCCGAGCGCGGTCAACAACACGACTGGCCAAGGACGATGTGCCTCGTGCCGGATAACTGCGGCGGAGGGCGGCAAAATGCCGGCGGCAATCGCATCGGCGATAATCTGGTCGAGTGGGCGGTTCATTTCGCACCGCCACTGAGCGCGGCACGCTCCGACAGTTTGAGGATGGCGCTCACGGTCGCGGCCAGCAAGCCGGCGGCTGCGAGGCCAAGGAACAGCAGCATTGGAATGGACCAGCGCGCGCTATCGAGGTTGACCATCTGCGCCAGTAATCCAATCAGGAGGATATTCAATGCCAGCCCGATGCCGCTCAAGGAAAATACATCGAATAGGCGAGGCGATATGAACGCCGCAGCGGCGATCGTCAACATGAACAGGGCCAGCCAAAATTGTCCTGATATTTCCGTATTCATCAGGCCGGCAATCCCAAGCAGCGCGACGCTGATTACCGCGAGCGTGATGGCCACGCGCATGGACAAGCGTCCGGCGCCAGTCCACTGCGCAAACAGAGGGCTGAGCAGCGCAGCGATCGTCAACCCGCCAATGCAAGCTGTTACCTGAAAGTGCATTTCGCGCCGGTCCAAACGCCAGCTATGTCCCGTGTTCGCATGTAGCCAGAGCGAAATTCCGGTCATGGCAATCAAGGCCCACGGCGTCCACAGCGCGTCGTGTCGCACAGAAAGGCATAAAGGCAGGCCCAGCAGCGCCCATAGGGCAAACAGTTGCCAGGGATCGGCGCCTGTCTGGTAGGTCTGGCCGAAGTAAGCGAACACGGCACCGATAGCGAGCAGCGCGAGCAGGGCCAGCGGAATCCGTGCAGCTGGTCGGGCATATGCGCCGATGCACGTGACCACCACCACGCCCTGCAACAGGACGAAGCGGGTCGCGCGCGCAAGTGAATCCCAGTTCGCGGCAATCCAGAAAATAATTCCGAGGCCGATCAACGACGCCGCAATGAGGGCCAGGCTGACGCGAAAATGCCGGGCCAGGTTGGCTGGCTCGTCGTCGAGGCCGGACAGTTGGCGGAGCTGTCGATGCTGCTCGTCGTTCAGTGCATGGGCTGCGGAAATCTGTAAAAGCGACAGGCCAATATCCATAATATTCCTTCAATGTTGGAGTTGTGGCAGAGTCTACTCGGCTTTTGTATAGAAAATACTTGCCAACAAATAAGAAGCTTTGCTATAGTTCGCCTCCCCGCAGAAAGGGTTAACGAAATCAAGTAGTTAGCAACCTGTCAGGGCCGTCTCCAAGGAGACGCGGAAGTAAAAAAGAGGTTGGCGAAAAACGCAAAATGCTGCATAATCTCACCTCTCTGCTGCAACGAACACAACGCTTCGTACCATGCAGCAAGATAGAAATACCGAATACGTTCTTTAACAATTAACAGTCGATAAGTGTGGGCGTTTGATGAAGGTGCCAACGAAGCGTAAGCGATGTTGAATACTTAAATTATCAAATGTTCACAAAAAAGAAACACGGCGCATCGAAAGATGAGCTTGTCAGTATTTTGAGTGAGCGATCTGTCCGCAAGGACATTAAACAGAGATTG
>NZ_WHJI01000101.1:0-3673 GCF_011682155.1 Massilia sp. CCM 8734 | reverse complement strand
CCGTCCTTGTCGTAGACCAAGACCTTGATCTGATTGTTATTGAGCAGGTCCGAGATCAGTTCGACGGAGGTGTAGCCTGGCGAGGCCCATTCCTCCTCCCGACCGCGGTCGTCGGCGCGGCCGTTGATGCTATAACTGTTGGTGATGGCCGAGAATGCCACGCGCGCGGTATTGCCCGAGATATGCTCGACAAAGTCAGCGTAGACCGTCGGCGGCACCCAGGATGAGCCCAGCAGCGCGGTGACGTTCTCCGCACCCCACGGTTCCGGCTGCACTTCCTGCAGGGCGATGATGTTGGCGGTCAGGTGCGCGGCCCGCGCGGCATTGAGCTTGCGCTTGACGTGTCCGGTCAGGTAGTCGTTGCGCGATACCCATTCGTCCGTTTCCGGGTCCTTGAACAGCAGCGGCTTGTCGGCGGCCGCCAGGTCGGCCTCGATCTCGGCGGCGTTCTTCGCCATAAGCGAGGCAATGCGCTCGATGTCGACCCGGCCCGATTCGGCCATGTTGATGGCCACGGCGTCCGCCATCGTGTCGGCCGACGTCGGTGCCTCGTAGGGAACGATCACGCGCTTGAACAGGATCGGCGCCGGCTCGGCGGTCGACGGCCGCACCTTTTCACGGATGCGGGCGGCGCGCGCTGCGGAAATGGCGGGGCGATAGCCGAATTCGAGCGCCTGCACCAGCGCGCCGTCGGGCATGTTCGACACCAGCGACGAGTTCGCCGGCTCGGAAATGAATCCGTGCGCCTTCACGAAGCCATCGTAGGCGGCTTTCAGCGCGCTGCGGTTTGCCTCGATCGCCGCCACTGGGGCGTTTTCTGCCTCCATCGACAGCTGTTCCTTGAGCAGGTCGCGCAGGTTCACCAGTTGCTTGAGGCGGTCGAATTTCGTTTGTCCCAGCAGCATCCCGGTCGGGATGTCCGCTTCCGAAGCGAATACCTTGCGGTCGTAAATATTGAGCTTGGTTTGTTTGCCGTCCTTGATCAGCTTGGCCGGCTTGCCGTCGACGCCCAGCTGGGCCTCGACCACATACCACTGGCCGGTGCTGTTCATGTACAGGGCGTCGGACCATGGGGACGCTGGCGAGAGCGTGCGGCGAGACAGCTCGTATCCGCCTTCTGGTGTTTCGCGCTCGATCACCTCCACAAGTGCGCCGGCTTCCAGCTTGATTGAGCCGTTTTCGTGGCCAGCCAGGGCGATGCGCAGGGCATCGCTCATGTCCTTGTGGCGCGCGATCGCGGCGTCCACGCCGCTTTGGGTCTGGACCATGACATCCTGAGGCAGGCGCCCGATCGCATCGGCCAGGCGCTCGGCCAGTTTGTCCGGATCATCGAGGCGCACGGTGATGTCCTTGCCGAAGGCCGTGGATCCAGAGCGCTCCAGTACGCCCATGATCATCTGCGGATTGCTGGCAAAATAGGTATTGATCGGCATCGCGTCGCCGCCCAGCGGATCAGCCACCGACGTGGTGCGGACCCAGTCGGGAACTTGCGCGGCCAGCGCCTGGCGAGCGAACTCGGCGTCGGGATTGCGCTCCGCTTTCTTCCCCGCTGCCTCGAACGCCTGTTCCATGTTCGCTTCTTCTTCGGCGGTCAAGCGCTGCAGGAAAACGATGTCCGTCACTACGGAGGTGCGGGCATTTTCCTTGAATGCCGTGTCCGGCAGACGGATTGCCCCAAGCAGCTTCGTTTTTTTCGCCAGCATGGTGCGCGAGGACGAGTCGATCTTGTCGAGCAGGTAGCGCGACACTACCTGGACCTGCAGGCCGCCCGGCTTAACCGCGTCCAGGGCGGCAAGGAAGAACTGATTGTGGATCGAATGACCGTTGATTTCCGGCTTGAACTGGAAGCGCAGGGATTGATCGCCGAACGGCGGATTGCCGATCGACAGGTCGAACGAGCCGTCGGTGAGCGGCACGCTCTGGAAGCCGCTGTTGAGGACTGTTTCGGCCGGGTACAGCAGTGTCGCAATACGCGCGGTCAGGTTGTCGTACTCAACGCCGACGAATTTGGTTTGCCTAGCAACGTCGGCCGGCATGAGGCCAAGGAAGTTGCCGGCGCCCATGGACGACTCAAGCGCCAGGCCGCCCTTGAAGCCGAGCCGGCGCGCGGCCGCCCACATGCTGTCAACGACCGTCTTGGACGTGTAGTGCGAGTCAAGGGTCGAGCGGCGCGCAAGCGCATATTCTTTCGGGGTCAGCAGCTCGGCCAGCTCGGGGCCGCGCTTCTTCCATGCGTCCTTGAATTCGCCCGATTCGGGCGCCGGGAACGCGTTGGCCAGGCCGCCCCAGCCCACATAGCGGGCGAGAATGCCCTGTTCCCGCGGCGTGGCGCGGCGGTTCTCGGCCTCGATCGCGCGCATGGTGCGGATCGCGGTCAAGTTGTCGTTGAATTTCTGGACTTCGCCGCCCTGCCCGAGACGCACGTCTTCGGTGATGCGGAAATTGACAGCGGGAATGTTCGGCGCCGACGGCGCCGGCGCGGCGCTTACAGGGGCGCTGGTTCCTGCATCCTGCTTTGATACTCGCGTTCCAGCTCGGCCAGCTCGCGCGCCTCCCAGTCGTCCGTCGGCGCCGGCTCCGGCGTCAGCAGGATATACAGGCTCAGGGCTTGTTCTTCCGCCTCGTGTTGCTGGAAGCCCTGCGTTTTCAGCTCCACGATCAGGCGGTGCGCCTGGATCGCGGCCGTCTGCGTCGCCTCGCTCCATTCCCCCAGCAGTTTCAGCTGTTCCGTCTTCTCCGGAAGCCACAGTTCCCAGTGCTTGCGCGCCTTCGCGGCCAGTGTCGCTACGTTCATTTGTTGCTTTCTTGCTTGGGGTTGTCGTTAGTGTATCGGATTTCGGGCCAGGCGTAGCGGGCTTGACGCTGTTTGCCGGGCGCTCGGCCAGCTCGTGCGCCGTCAGGCCCGTGGGCATCCACATATTGTCGCCGCCGCCAAAAGAATCGCCAGGCTTCGTTACGCGCGCTATAACGCCGCTCGTTAACTGCTGGGACTGGGGACTGTCGGCCGACATGCGCGCGTGCTCGGGCGCGGTACCAGCGGGCGCGTCGAGGTCGGCTTTTTCCGCCGGCGCCGCTTGCGCGCGCACCTCCATCTTGGCCTCATCGCCCCCGGAAGCGGGCGCCATGGGATCCACTTGCGAGGTCGGCTCTGGCGTCGCCATAGGCGAAATTGCCCGCTCGGCGATCGCCTTTTCAATTTTCTTGGCACGCGGGCCGCCGGCGAACACTTTTTGCGCCTGCAGCAGCTGGTCGTCGGTCATGTCCCGGGTCGTCATCCGGTTCAGCTCCTGCTTGCCCAACGGCGGCGCGGCCTTGCGTTCCTCCGGAGTATTGCCGTAGGTTTTCGGAAAATTCTTGCGCCACAGTTCTTCACCGGAGGCGATCCCGTCGACCTGGTCGGGCGTGGCGCCCAGCAGCTTGGCTTCCGCCTGCATGTCTTCCACGGCGCGGATGCCGCGGCGCGGCGCGCTTTCTGCGAATGGGCGTCTGGTCTTGCCGGACGCAAGCCAGTTCTTGAAGGGGGCCGTGTCCGTTTCGGTGATATGACGGCCGCCTTTCCAGCCAGGGGCATAATTGGCGTCGTATCCGTCGCGCGCGTCATCCAGGGAGTCGAACCCGAACATGACCTTGTGCTCGTCGAACTTGCCCGATTCGGGATGGACTTGGTCCACGA
>NZ_WHJI01000100.1:0-4211 GCF_011682155.1 Massilia sp. CCM 8734 | reverse complement strand
CCGCCTCGTCCAAGTCCTTGAGCGAGCGAAGGCGGGATTTCTTGTCCGCCTTCACGGCGTCACCGAAAAGCTCCCGCAGGATGACTTCGAGCACTTCCAAGGCGTCATCCTGTGCCGATGCTTCGAGGCAGTGCACAAACGCTACCAGGGTGGCCAGACGACGCAGCACCGGTAGGCGCAGGATCGCGCTGGCCTTGGCGGCGCCGGCAAACCGGGCAAGGGCCGCGACCCGCGTGGCTGGGATACGCGTGGCAGCCGGCAACCGGATGCCAAGCTCTCGAACGGCTTGGAGCCGCATCAGCGCCAAGCTCATTGATCGGCTGCTGGCCACCACCGGCCCGGTGCGCAGGCGGTCAAGCGGGGAATTGCGGCTGCCGCCAGAAGATACCAGGAGGCCTTCCAGGCGCGTTTGCTGGTCGAGGCTGACCCCACTTCCAAGCGAGCGCCATAATCGCTCCTCGACCCGACTGCGTAGGCGCGCAACGTACCGTTCGAGCGTCGTGCAGCCAGGCAGCAATACCTTGTGCGTCACGAGCCATGTTGTGGCGCGTTCGAAAAGTACACTCGGCCGGTCGGTGCCGGTCCAGCACAAGGCATAGAGCCACCGCGTAAGACGGAAGGCGATCAGGGGTTCTGTGAACTCGACGTAACCATAGGACGCGCGAATTTCCGTTGCGTGCTGCCAGCGCTGCTCGCCGGCACTATAGGCGCTTGCCTTGTCCGGCGCCTCGATGCCTAATTGCTTTGCCAGCGCCCACAGCACAGGCTGGGGCACGTCAAGGGGATTTTCCAGAAACGTGCCCAGGTAGCGCACCGTGCCGAGCTGAACGGCAAAACCAAACCGATTGTGCGCACCGCGCTTTTGTGCAATCAAAGCGTGGTCGGTGTCGTTCAAGTGAAAGTACCGGGCGAGATCATGAGGCGACGGCGGGCCGGCGTAGCGACCGTAGTTTTCGCGCTGGTCGTTCGAAAGAAAGCTGACTGGCATAGGTCCGATCCACGCCCGTCTGGGCCAATGTTGAATTGCTAAATCTCCGCGACTTGTGTGTAAAAAATTCTTATCTGTCGCTGGTTAGGCTCGATGTCAGGGGAGCGGACTTGCAACATGCGGGCAGCTTACAACACTCCAATGGAGGTTGCAGATCACCCTTTGTCGGAGGTTTGCGTCAGATCGGAGGGACAAATGGAATCGTATATAATGGCGCCGGGTGCACACACTGCCGTGTGGAGCAGGAACAGCGTCGGTCGGGCCGCCACGCTGTCTGCTCACGCCCCTATGAAAACATCGAATACCGATCTGCTCATCGCTACTGCGCCCGATTGCTTGTTCCCCTTCGAAGATGGCCAAAGCCTTGTCGCGCCAGCGCATGCAGTCTGCCGGGCTACCAATACCACACCCATGTGTACTGTCGCCGAGACGGTGACCAAACCTCTGCGCAGCGACCAGTTACCCCTGTCCGGTAACCACTCTTCATCAGTTAATCGTTCAGATATGAAAGCAAAATGGCAGATATCAATCTAATCGCTGCGGTGCTGTTTGGACTGGCGCTCGCACACACCTTTGCAACCAAGACGTTTGAACGTCTGGCCGACCGTTTCCCGCGACATGCCGGACTGTTTCATTTTTTTGGTGAAGTAGAAGTCGTTTTCGGTCTGTGGGCACTCGTTCTGATCATTGCTATGGCATTCGTCGTCGGCGGTTCCGAGGCAATCAAGTACGCCGAATCGCGCACCTACACCGAACCGCTGTTCGTGTTCGTTATCATGGTCGTTGCCGCGTCCAAGCCAGTGCTAGAGACGATCAGAGCCCTCATATCGCTGCTGGCGCGACTGGTTCCGCTACGAACCGCAGTCGTTCGCGTTTGGCTTTGCCTGGCGCTAGTACCGCTCATCGGCTCCTTCATCACCGAACCTGCTGCAATGACACTGGCTGCGTTAATGCTGGGACCACTGATTTTCCGCCAGGACCAGGGCATGCCAGAGTGGCTAAAATATGGGGCCTTGGGCGTGTTGTTCGTTAACGTCTCGATCGGCGGCACCCTCACCTCGTTTGCTGCCCCTCCCGTGCTCATGGTCGCGTCGACCTGGAACTGGGACAGCGCCTTCATGGCGACCAATTTCGGATGGAAGTCGGCCATTGCGGTCGTGATCAACGCGACGGTAGTGACCTTCATGCTTCGGCGGCACATCCGGGACGACAAGCCCGGTGCGCGGACCCCCGACCGAATTCCTTTTCTAGTGAGTGCCATACATCTCGCCTTTCTCGGGGCCGTCGTCGGCTTCGCCCATCATCCCGTTATTTTTATGGGACTGTTCATGTTCTTTATCGGCTTTACCAAGGCCTACGAGCAATACCAGAATCCCTTGATTCTGAAAGAGGGTTTGCTGGTTGGATTCTTCCTTGCTGGCCTTGTAGTCCTGGGCGGCATGCAACAGTGGTGGCTGCAACCGATCGTATCGAGCCTTGCGCCGACGGCCCTGTTCTTTGGTGCTACCGCACTTACTGCCATTACCGACAATGCCGCGCTCACCTATTTGGGATCGCTCATTTCTGGCATGAGCGATCAGGCCAAGTATATGCTGGTCGCCGGTGCCGTCGCCGGTGGTGGGCTTACGGTAATCGCCAATGCGCCAAATCCTGCCGGCGTATCCCTGTTGCGCGACGGTTTTAACGATGAGTCGATTGGTGTGGGTGGCCTGCTGCTGGGCGCTTTGGCTCCGACAGTGGTCGCCATGCTTGCGCTCTTTCTTCTTTAGGAGCGAGTTCGCGGCGGCCGTTACTTGGACCGGGCAGCGCTGTCCGTCTGCAGAAAAGTTTCAGCAGTGCCTTCATGGGCTTTTTGGGTTTCTCCATCACTGGGGAAACCCATTTTTTATCCGTTGGGGTAAATAGGGAAAAGGGGGGAAATCGGGCGCTAAGCACATCGCTGCGATTGATATCGCTCCAAATGTCAGATTGAGCTATACCCTAACCTGATGTCAGGTTGCGTTGGCTCTACAAGTCAGAATAGGGTCCGTAACGAAATATCTTGACACATGCACTGAACAGTCATAGAGTCTTTCCTGACACATCTTGTTAAGGAGACACGTTTTGCGAGGTCAGCGCATCGGTTATGTCCGGGTCAGCAGTTTCGACCAGAATCCAGAGCGTCAGCTCGATCAGGTCGAGGTGGATAAACTGTTCACTGACAAGGCATCTGGCAAAGACACACAGCGGCCAGCGCTGGATGCACTGTTATCATTCGCCCGCGAAGGCGATACCGTCGTAGTGCACAGCATGGACCGCCTGGCGCGCAACCTTGACGACCTGAGGCGACTAGTGCAAGCGCTGACCAAGCGTGGCATTCGTATTGAGTTTGTTAAAGAATCACTGAGCTTCACTGGTGACGATTCGCCGATGGCAAATCTACTGCTGTCGGTAATGGGAGCATTTGCAGAATTCGAGCGGGCGCTGATCCGAGAGCGGCAGAGAGAGGGGATCGCGCTGGCCAAGCAACGCGGCGCATATCGTGGCCGCAAAAAAGCGTTAGCTGACGACCAAGTTATCGAGCTGCGCCGCCGCGCTGGCTCCGGCGAACAAAAATCAACGCTCGCCCGTGAGTTCGGAATCAGCCGCGAGACCCTGTATCAATACCTCAGACTGTCGGCGCCGACCCTTGCTCCCGATTTTCGGGAAAGCGACAGTGATGGCTAAAATTATTCGCGGATTTATCAACCGGTTTAACTGTGCCCGTCAAGTTCACGCAGGCGCCAGTTTCTGCATGTATTGTGGCGTTGCACTACGGAAGAGCAGCTTCTTTCTTTACCGCTTAACCTCTAGTGATGAGACCCTGGATGTTTTGATCAGAGGACTAAACGATCACCATGTTAAGCAAGCGTATCTGCCTCGCTATCGACGGCAGGACTTGGTGGCCCAGCGGGTTCCTGACGATGCAGCATAACGATATTGCCACGAATCTTTTGCAGCGAATTTGTGCGCGACGCCGTCTCACCAAGAAAAAACGATGATACGACAAAGGCTACTTCACCCAGCACGCATAGTCGCGCTCGCTTTTCTCACGACGATCATCATTGGAACTTTACTTCTGATGATGCCCTTTGCTCGACTCGCGCCTGGGTCAGCACCCTTCCTCACTGCGCTCTTCACTTCAGTTTCAGCGGTATGTGTTACCGGACTTGCCGTCGTTGACACCGGTACATATTGGTCTTCT